>CANCOG010000121.1 GCA_947379685.1 Flavipsychrobacter stenotrophus
TATGATGTTGTGACAATTTCAATTTGGACACATCCAGTTATAAAAGCTTGTTTATCAATACACGGGTCATGAGTGTTCCAGTAAAAAAGGTGCCTCGTTTTTGAGGCACCTTTTTAGTTTTTCGATAATATAAGATGGTAAGAATGCTAGTAAAGTACCGGCAGTCCATGGCTCTTGCGATATTCTTCTATGGGCTTGAATGGCCCGAATTTGTGTTGCATTTCAGAGAATGTATCTATGAACGGGCCTATGCCGTAATCAATTGCCTTAGATTTGATATTTGGGTAGTCGACCACCGATTTATCCTTTTTCTGAGGACGGAAGTGTATACGGTCATCATTAATGAATGCCGCTACATCAAGCGCCTGCTCGTCGGTAAGGAAAGGTTTGCTCCAAAATGCCTTTTTGTCGGGCATATTTGCCTTAATGAATCGCGCCATTTTTACAACCCGGTAAGGGCTGGAGCCAGCCTGGTACGCCTTAGGCCCCCAAAGAGGCGGATAAATATAAGTCGAAGAATCGCCCTTCCACTGGCCCTGGCCATCGGCGCCATGGCATGAAGCACAATTTTCAGCAAATATTACGGCACCTTTATCGGGATCAGCTGCACGGTTTGGCAATTCAACTTCAAGATTTTCATCACCCTTTACATGGTGGCCAACCGGTACATTTTTGCCCAGCCACATAATGTAGCAGGAGATAGCAACTATTTCCTTACTATCCAGCGGCATTGGTATCCCACTGTGCGGACGCTCAATACAGTTATTGATTCTTTGGCCAAGTGTAAGTATTTTATTTTCCCTGCCCCTGTACTGAGGGTACCTTGCATGTGCACTGAAGTAGTTCCAGCCGAACGGGCGCGTACCTGCATCGAGGTGGCAATTGGTACAGTTCATTTTGTTACCGAGGTATTTACCTACGGTTCCATTTGGTCCGATATAATAAGCAGTATTCACTACCAGATCGCGGCCATAGCGAACCATATCGCCAAACATGTCGTGGGGAATAGTGCTGGTATCAGGTGGTACAAAAAGTACCGCCGAATCTTTAGCCGGCGCAGTTTTTTCGGCCGGAGCTGTATTTGACCCGGTACAGGCAGCAATGGTCAATACAGCAGAAAAAACAAACAGGAGAGCAACTTTCGTTTTATGCTTCCCCAGTTCCCAGATAGTTGATCTCATATATAAAAGCAAATTTAGAATTTTATTCAGTTTACTGCAGAGTACTCATATCATTGAACCAGATACTGGTACCCTACAATGGCATATTATTTAAGGAAATTGCTTGATTTTCAGTTAAAAATGAAAAATCCACGATTGATCAGGCATTAAAAAGGTTAAACGGGCTAATGCAAAGTTAATTAAACGCCAACAGAAATCAAATATCGGGTGCGCATCTTAGGAGGTCGTAGGATAGGCTTCATTTCAAAACTCCTGTTGTGTTAACTAATTATTGCCACATTAAAATAGTTAATGAGTGTCTAAGACTTTTTTAATAAGTTTTTCTAGTTTTACACATTCGTAAGAAGTATTTCAACAACCTAATAATGAAGAATAAGAAAGTTATAATTACCATTACGGTGCTCCTGCTGATAATGGTACCAGTGGCATTATATGTAGTAAAGAAGTTGCGTCATAAGCATACAGAATTTGTTGTTGATATACGGCAAAAAAGCCCCAATGAAAAGGGTTATATGCTCCTTACACCATACCAAAAGCAGTTTAAAGATGCGGGGCAGCTGGTTATAATGGATATGGATGGAAAGATATACTTCCAGCGAAAACTAGGCGCGATTGTTTATGATTTCCGCCAGTGGGTCATTGATGGTAAAGTATACTACACCTACATGGTTGACGACAATAACGCATATCATATTGCAAAAATAAGCCTGACCTGCGGGCATGTAGTTATTCTTGATTCTGCAATGAATGAGATAAAGCAGGTGCATTTGCTACCGCATGACGACATTGTGATTGACAAACACCAGGATCTTGACATGCATGATTTTATCATGTTTTCGGAGAACCACTATATTACCATGGCTGTTTATGAAAAAAATGTGCACAATATACCTGATAGCCTGAAGCCTGCTCCAAATATAAAAGTTGCAACTTCAATAATTCAGGAAATAAGGAATGATAGTGTAATATGGCAATGGGATGCATCGAAATATCCTGAGCTGTACCCAGGAACCGTGATTCACGGGAATTTCTTTGATACCAGTATTACGCAAGATTATATGCACCCCAACTCCATGACCCTTGACCCCAAGGACAGCAACATAATACTTTCTTTCAGGTGCAAGGATCTGGTTATTAAAATTAACCGTCACGATGGAAAAGTAATGTGGCGATTAGGAGGACCAATTTCAGAATTCCCACTCACGGAAGAACAGAAGTTTAAGGGACAACACCACGTAACCTTTGAAGACAGCAATCGAACATTACTGATGTTCGATAATGGAGATAGCATTAGCCGCCACGTATCGAGGATCAACGAATTCAGACTTGATGAGGTGAATAAGAAAGTGATTGCATTCAAATCATACACCATCCCCGATACATTTGGGATGTACATGGGCTCTGCTGACAAACATGATGACCATTACTTTATCTCGCTCGGTACCGGACAGTACATCATGGATGTAGATTTAAGGACAGGCAAGAAGGATTTTTGTATGCGCAATAACCTGCTCTCGTATCGGGTTTACAAGGTTGACAGCATTTATGGCCTGGAAAAGGGCAGCGTTAAGCACTAGCAATTACATTAATTATAAATACGGGAAGGGCAAATGCCTTTCCCGTATTTATTTTTGCCTTTTTCAACATCTCATTAAGTGCAATTTGCATACATGTAAATCGTTGTTTGTCCGAATATTAACCTGCGATTAATTGAATTTATATACCCCGCATCAATGAAACTCATTAATCGTCATTTAGGTTTCAACCAAGGAGTTTTTACCTTTAGATGACATTTCATTAAAACGAGGGCATGAGCATTGTGAAAAAAAGGTGGCTAATCATTTTTATACTAGCCTTCCTATGCGCCGTGGTTTCTTATTTCGTATGGAGAGTGAAGAGACATAAGCACCGGGAATTTACCTATGACATAAAATTGCACAAGCCCTCGGTGAGGGGGTACATGTTGATGGCGGTATTCGAGAAAAAGTTCGACGATGCAAGCCAACTCATCATTATGGACATGCAGGGTAAAATCTATTTCAGGAGGAAACTTGACGCAACAGTGTATGATTTCCGGCAATGGAACCTCAATGGTAAAATATATTATACCTACTTTATAGAAGATAAGAAGGCCTACCACATTCCTAATTTGCTGTTGCATACTGGCCACCTGGTAATGCTTGATTCGGGTATGCGGGAAATAAAGCAAGTTCACCTTTTAGCTCACGATGACATAACAACGGAAAAACATCAGGATCTGGACCTGCATGAATTCATCATGCTATCTGAACATCATTATTTCATAGAGGCCGCGTATGAAAAGAACGTTCATAATATTCCTGACAGCTTAAAACCGTCCAAAGACATTAAAGTTGCTACCACAATCGTACAGGAAATAAGGAATGATAGTGTCGTTTGGCAATGGGATGCATCGAAGTTCAGCGAGTTATACGCAGACTCGAAGCGCAGAGACTATAATGATGCCTCAACTACCAAGGATTACATGCACCCAAACGCAATGTACCTTGATCCTCGGGATAGCAATTTGCTGCTCTCCTTCCGTGATATGGACATGGTGATAAAGGTGAGCCGGCAAACAGGCGCGATACTGTGGAAATTGGGTGGCCCAAAGTCGGATTTCAAAATGACAGACGAACAGCTATTTTATGGACCGCACCACATTACGGTCACCGATGACAAGGAAAGCTTACTCATGCTGGACAATGGTGATAGTGTAATGCGCCGAAGCACACGTATCAATGAATATAAGCTGGATGAAATAAATAAAACATTAACCGGATTCAAGACTTATACAATACCCAAAACGTTCGCCACTTTTATGGGTTCGGTTCAGAAGAAGGACAATCACTATTTTGTATCCAGTGGTGTTTGCCAGTATGTTTTCGATATGGACTGTACCACCACTCAAAAAGATTTCTTTATGCTGACCAGCCTGCTCTCCTACCGTGTTTACAAGGTGGACAGTATATACGGATTGGAAAAAGGATTGATTAACAATTGACGTAGACCCAATTTGCCCTGAAAACAAATAGGCTTGTGAATTTATGCCCAAAAACGAAGAGAAAATATATGCAAAATTTCAAAAGTCTCATTTTAGTTGCACATGCTCAAATTGCTTTTTTCATTTATTTTAGTTCAGTGGTCCGTTGCGGCTGCAGCGCAAATTACGCCGGCTGAGGGCAGTCAATTGCATTACCGGCTTATTGGTTTTTCGTTTCCCGATAAAGGACAACGTTACCACTATGAATTGGAAATTGCTACCGGTATATTTTACAACGAGGACTCTTTCAAAAAAGCTGCACTACCTGGTTCTGGCAGTAAGGTGAGTAAACTGACGGGGGAGGTGCCATCGTGGGGAACCTCATATACCTGGAGGGTTATAGATATCGACAATAAAAACAACCATACCAACGGACGGCTCTACCACTTCAGTGTGCTGAGTTCGCCTTTTGCTGACACCACAAACTACCGGCTAAGGGTCAAAAAGCCGGCTGAAGAGTATAAAGATGCCTATATTTTTGCTGACAGAAGCCGGGCGATGTATAACATGGCTGGCGAACCGCTCTGGTATTTGCCCAACATACCAGGTCTATTGAATAATAATTCTGTTTTGAGAGATCTCAGGCTTACTCCATTCGGAACCTTGACCTTTGTTAATGATAACAGGGGGTACGAAATTAGTTATGACGCCAAAGTTTTGTGGTCGACGCCTCGCAATAACGCAGTTACAAACGACACAGTTGAAAGTGTGCATCATGAAATGATTCGCCGTCCCAACGGGCATTATATGGCCCTGGGAAATGAGGCGGTATACTGGGAGAAGAAGCAAATAATAGGTAATGATAGTGGATTGTTTTTTGTGCCAGCCAGCCAGCTGAAAAGGGAAAAGATAGAAAATGGATATGTAAAGATGCAGTTTGGAACGGTTGTGGAATATGACGCCGCCGGAAACGTTGTATGGAAATGGCGATCATCAGACCGATATAAAGTACTGGCGAACAAGGGCTTTACACCTATAAAATCAGCATTTGATATCCATGAAAATTCCTTTTATTTTGACGAGACAGGCCGGAATATATACGTTAGCTTCAAAAACATAAACAGGATCTTCAAAGTCAAATACCCCGAAGGCAGTATGACTGCGGAATATGGCGGTAGTAATGACGGATCGGGTGATCTCTTTTGTGACCAGCACAGCTGCAAGTATTCGCCCAATGGTTACCTGTACTTACTCAATAACAACACCTGTAATGTAAGCGGTTTACCATCTGTAATGCTACTGCAAGAGCCTGAAAATATGGGTGAAGCACTGAAACCATTATGGCACTATGACTATAACGGTGAAACAAACGTAAGAGTCTGGACCCCGCTAACCAGAGGGGGGAATGTTATAGAGCTCAAAGACAAGGATCTATTCGTATCGTTATGTGCACCTTATGCCAATGTATTTATTGTAAACCGGAAAAGTGAATTACTCTGGGATGCGACTTTTGAACAATTCAACACCCATGATCATAAATGGTCGAACAGCAGCCCATACCGGTCTTCAATAGTTGAGCATAAAGAAGATATAGAGCGCCTGATTTGGGGGAATCCACCGGTAAAAGTCAAGGTTGAAAGGGTAAAATAGAACTAACCGGATTGCTGAAGAAATAACTGGTTGTTTGTCAATGTGGTATAACCTCCAAGGTCGAAAGCATTCAAAATTACTGGTGTGCTGATTTGACGGAAAGCCATTGCAGCAAAAATACTTTTCCTACCCACGCTATCTTTTTGGTAAATTAGCAGGATATTCCATGATTCTTCAAATTTATTTCGAGTGCTGACCATAAACAGATGCCTGTTATTGCTTATCTCAGTTATTGTATCACAGGTTACAGCGCGCGCCCAATTTTTTCCTCAGGAAGGGGCACAACTCCATTACCGGCTGATCGGTTTCAAGGCGCCGGATAGACGAGACATATCTGTCTGCAAAATTGAAATAGCCACGGGTTACCATACAAAGGTTGATTCATTCGAACACACTAAGCGGGAAAACTACACAGGAGCTACAAGCCGAATCATTGGTGAAGTGGCGTCATTCAACCAGGCTTATACCTGGCGGGTGGTTTACAACGACACAAATGGCAATGTGACAAAGAGTGATTTGTTTCATTTTAAAACACTGCCGCTGCCCGGCAGGGACACTGGCAAAATAAGGCTTCGAGTCACTAAGAACCTGTTGCCGAACAGTGAAACATATATTTTCTCTGACCGAAGCCGGACACTCTGCAATCTGGCGGGCGAACCTGTCTGGTTTCTTCCGGATATTGAGGGAGTTGTACAGCCCAGATCTGAGATAAGGGATCTAAAGGTTTCGCAGGCAGGCTCCATTACTTTTATGACGGCCAACCGTGGTTATGAGATCAATTACAATGGTGAACTTTTGTGGCAAACACCTCGTAATAACAAATTTACCAACGATACCATTGAAATGACCCACCACGAGTTTACCCGGCTGGCAAACGGGCACTATATGACCCTTGGAAGCGAAGTTGTTTACTGGGAATGGAGGCATGCAACCCCAAGCCACAGTTTCTTGTTCATGGTTACTCCACAGGCACTGAGACAAAATCCGTTGCATACCGGTTACGTAAAAATGTTGTTTGGTACGGTGTTGGAATATGACCAGAAGGGTAAGGTTGTATGGCACTGGAAATCATCGGACCACTACAGGGCTATGGCAAACAACTATGTCTCGCCGGTTAGTGCAGCATTTGACATCCATGAAAATGGCTTTACTTTCGATGAAAGGAACAAGGTCATTTATTTAAGCTTCAAAAACATAAACAGGGTATTTAAAGTTAAATACCCTGAGGGGACGCTCGTCAGTGAACTGGGTGGCGTTAAAAACAATGAGGATACAACAAAACTCACGGATCTATTCTGCGATCAGCATAGTTGCAAAATTTCAAAAACAGGTGACCTCTTTGTATTTAATAACAATAGTTGTAACCGTGGCCATCTGCCAAGGGTTATGCTGATGCGCCAGCCCAGAAATGAAAAAGAAGAGTTGAGGACTGTTTGGGACTATACCTATGAGCAAGTTACCGGCCATGCTTCTACGCAATGGACCAATGGTGGTAACATAGTTGAGCTACCAGACACTTCCATATTTGTTTCGTTATGTGCGCCCTATGGTAACCTCTTTATTGTAAACAGAGAAAAGCAGGTTTTGTGGGATGCGGTGATTGAGAAATGGGACAACCCGACCCGTAAATGGGCCTCGTGCTGGCAGTACAGGGCATCGGTAATCAGCAGCCGGAAAGAGCTGGAACGCATGGTATGGGGTAAGAGCAAAATAACGTTGAAGTAGCCTTTAATAAGCGGCGATGCAATTGGCTTTCATTTCAGAAATGATTTCCAGGCTAAGCACAAAAAGAGATAATAAAATATGTACTATATTTACCCCGTGTGGAAAACTAGTTTGATGAATAGAATACTGCTGATGTTCCTTTTTATTGGGTTACCTGCTGTTGTCAATGCCCAGGTATTTCCAAAAGAAGGCAGCGAACTTAATTACCGGATAATAGGTTTTACTTTCCCTGAAAATAAGGGTGCAGTGAAGGGTACGGTGCAGATTGCAGCGGGCACTTTCAATAGTGCAGATTCCTTCGAACAAAGATTGTTGCCAGAAGTTACCATTGCGGGTAATAAAGTTGTTACAGAAGTTCCGTCATTCGGCCAACAATATACCTGGAGAGTTATTTACCGGGGCAAAAAGGGCGTCATTAACAAAAGTGAACTGCATCATTTTTCTGTAGGCTCTATTCCAACAACAGATACAAGCAGCGTAAGATTGCGCATACTTAAACCAGCGACTGCATATACGACCGCCTATGTTTTCTCTGATGCTTCCAAGATATTATATGACATGGCGGGGAATCCGGTTTGGTACATGCCTTACATTTCTGGCGTAACTGATAGAAATACGGTGATACGCGATATGAAGCTATCGTGCAAGAATACGATCACCTTCCTGGCTAACGACAAACCTCATGAGATCAGTTATGATGGACTACTCCTATGGAAAGCACCCAGGGGTGGAAAAGTCGCCTCTGATAGCATGGAACGCTATCACCATGACGTTACCCGGTTGTCTAACGGACATTATATGACTTTGGGCACCGAACTTTTTCCTATGATGTGGGTGAAGGATTCGGCAAAGGACAGCACACTTGTTGAGTCATCAGAAGTGGGAATGTCCAAAAGTCAGATGAGTCACATGAAATTAAACTATGGTACCATTGTAGAGTACGACGAACAAAACACACTAGTTTGGTGGTGGAAGTCGTCCTATTTTTATAAGGACATAGAATATGTGAACCCGACCAACAACAGGCGTATCTATGACCTCCATGAAAACGCATTTTACTACGACGAAAAAAGAAATACTATTCATGTCAGCTTTAAAAACATAAGTCAGATCCTTAAAATCAATTACCCGGAAGGAAGTATGGCTGATGCTTACGGAGGAATACTCACCCCTGAAAACCCCGACGATACAATGTTCAGTGAGCAGCACGGGATAAAAATTACGAAGAATGGAAACCTGCTGGTGTTTAACAATAATACGAATAACCTTACCCGTCCTCCAAAGATCGTATTGCTGAAGGAACCGGCGAAAGCAGGCGAAAAATTGAAGAAGATCTGGGAATATTCCTATCCGCTTGACCTGCACAATGTAAGGCGGATGCCGCTCACCAATGGAGGTAATGTAGTGGAACTGCCGGATGAGTCAATTTTTGCTTCATTGTGTACGCCGTACAGTAATATGTTCATCGTTAGTAAAGAGAAAAAATTACTTTGGGATGCCATACAGGAAAAGGTAAATCCCGGAACAAAGGAATGGATGCCGATGACCATTTACCGCGCAAGTATCATCAGTAGCCGTGACGAACTGGAGCAACTGATATGGCAGGGGAGAAAGTAGTTAGCTAAGTCATTTGCCGAATTTGAGGTTGAGCATCGTCCTAAAAAACAGGTGCATTTTTATTATGAAAAATAGTGACCTTTGCCCCTTAGAATAAAGTATTAATTATAAATAGCATGAAATATTTTAGCCTTGTTGCGCTCGCAATATTGTTGTCGATTAAATCATTTGGTTGCATTCCTCCAATAGCTCCTATACAGGGTTTTTTCGGTACAATATGTATGGGCAGCCCCATTACCCTTACCGATGATACCACCGGCGGTGTGTGGCGGAGTTACGACACTACGATTGCTACCATTAACGCTGCAACAGGACTTGTAACGCCAATGGCGGTGGGTTCTGACACTATTTATTATACTATTACAACCAGCTGTGGCTCGAACACCCTGTCATTGGTGGTGAATGTAAGTGCACTGGCAATGCCGGTTTTCTATTCCAGCCTGAGCGTTGGTTCTTACTGCACTTTCAGCTTACCATCGGGAGCTACCATGTCGGGGGTTACCGGTTCAGCTACCTGGCCATCAGGTACCGATACGTTCTATGCTACCTCGGCCGGCACGGTTGCGCTTACAGTTACAAGTGCACTGGGTTGCGCTTTCCATGATACACTCACCGTTGGCAATTACCCTGTTGTAGGGGCAATTACACTTGGTTCCACATTGCATGGTTGCTCAGGCAACACCGGAACTGTAACCGATACTTCAACCGGTGGCACCTGGAGCAGCAGCAACCCTGCAGTAGCTACCGTGAATCCTACTACTGGCATGGTTAACGAAAACGCAACCGGAACCGCATTGATTTCTTATACCGTTACAGGCAGTGGCGGCGCAGGGTGGCGCTGTATTTTAGTAAAGGTTGATCAGGTACCTGCAGCCATTGCAGGCAGGCACAGCGTTTGCCGTGGCGATACAATCATGCTGTCCACCAACAATTACTGGTCTGTATTCAGCAGTACAATACTGGGTGTAACCTGGGCGAGCAGCGATACCACAAAGGCAACAGTAACCAGTGCAACAACCCCCTCAGTTACTCTAACAGGTACAGGCTGGGGAACAGTTACCCTGACGGCTACTTCGCTCAATAGCGGATGCAGCACCAGTACTACTATTACTATAGATACCTTGCCTGTGTTGGCGGCTATTACCGGAACTACAACAATGTGTTCCAGCCTTTCCACCACTTTACATGAAAGTTATACTGGTACCGGCGGGGCCTGGAGTAGTGCCAATACTACAATTGCAACTGTGAATTCTTCAGGCACAGTGTTTGGCATGTATGCCGGTACAGCTATAATAAGTTACACGGTACGAAATAGCTGCGGCTCCACGGCTGTAACAGCATCGGTGACCGTAAATGCTTTACCAACTGTTGCCGCAATAACCGGGACTAATCTTGTAAACATTGGCGGTACAACAGCACTCGCCAACGCAACTACTGGTGGTACATGGTCCAGTAATGCTCCTTCGGTAGCAACAATAAACACCACCGGTGTTGTTACGGGTGTTTCATTGGGGACAGCTGTTATCACCTATTCGGTTACCAACGGCTCAGGGTGCGTTAATTTCAATACAATGACGGTATCTGTGGCGCCGCCTGCAGGAATGGCTGATCTATCAAACGACAATATTCAGATCTTCCCAAACCCAGCTCATGGTAATATCAACATTAGCTGGAAAGGTAACCAATCCGCTGATGTACGTCTGTTGATGATAGATATCACCGGCAGAAGAGTAATCAGCCGTACGCTTGAAATGCCATCTGGCACCGGTAATAGTTCCATCGATGTATCCAACCTGAATGCAGGTATCTATTTTGTGACCTTGCAAGGTAGTGGGGTAAATTATGTGGGGAAGGTTGTTATTGAATAGACGGTCAGTTGTTGAGCTGTTTGGTTTTGAATAAGTTAACCACGCGGCAATAAGATTGCGGGCAGGATCTCTGAATGCAGCTCGCTTTGCACAATTACTTTAATTGTACAAAGCGAGCCAAGCTATCA
>CANCOG010000122.1 GCA_947379685.1 Flavipsychrobacter stenotrophus
AAAAGTAAAAAGTAAAAAGTAAAAAGTAAAAAGTAAAAAGTAAAAAGTAAAAAGTAAAAAGTAAAAAGTAAAAAGTAAAAAGTAAAAAGTAAAAAGTAAAAAGTGGTTCTTACGTCGGACAGTGCTACGGCATTGTGAATTTGAAATTCAGTTCTCCCTTGTTTTTGCATTGAATTGCAAGCGTTAAATATTCCTGGTAAATCTTCAGCTCATAGTTTTATCCTTTAGTTTCGCGGTATGAATTATCTGGGGCATGCCTATTTGTCATTTGACAGGGAGCGGGGTGAAATACTCACGGGGAATATGATTGGTGATCATGTGAAAGGTATGCTTGCGCTGGAGGCTTATAGCCCCGGCATCAGGAAGGGATTGCTGCTGCATAGGAAAATTGATGAATTTGCCGATAATCACCCTGCTACAAAGCGGGCAAAACTATTTTTCCGGACAGATTACGGACTATATTCAGGAGCAATAATGGACACACTTTATGATCATTTCCTGGCCAATGACCCGAAGATTTTTAACACGGAGGCAGATCTATTGGCTTTTTCAAAGGAGACCTACCAGTTGCTGCACAAGTATACCGATGTGTTCCCGCCAAAGTTTGCCATGTATTTCCCTTATATGGAAGAGGATAACTGGCTGTATGGTTACCGAACTTTGAAAAGAATGGAACGTGCGCTACAGGGTTTAGCCAGGAGGGCCGTGTACATGCCGCCGCCCGAAAAAGCTTTTACCCTGTTTGTTTCCCATTTTTATGAGTTGAACCAATGTTATCTGGAGCTTATTGGGGATATGACAACCTTTGTTAAAAATGAATTGAATTTCTGACGTTACTATGGTTTAAAAATTTATTTTTGCCAGCATTCGTTAATATTGCCCTAAACAGGCCCATGTTTGATGGGCAAATAAGGCAGAAAAACATTCGATTTACCTTTTACGGCAATTATAAACATGTTTCGTTCAACTCAATCTATTATCACAACAGTCTTACTGTCATTGCTGTTTATCGCCTGCCACTCCGACTCTCAGCAGGCTTCGGCACATACCAATAAGTCAGGTTTTAGCGATAACCCGGTAACTACCCCCATTTTGCCATTGGTGTATGATACCGCCGCACCCCAGGTGAAGCAGATCATTGAAAAGCTAGACAAATTTTACGCTGCACAGGTCAGGGCTGGGTTTAACGGAAGTGTACTTGTGGGTTATAAGGGCAATGTGATCTATGAACGGTACTATGGTTACAGCAACAGGGAACGTAAGGTGCCACTTTCTACGGGTGCGTCCTGCCAGTTAGCTTCCATTTCCAAAACCTTTACCGGTGCTGCAGTTTTATACTTGTACCAGCGTAAGCATTTAGACATTGACAAGCCGGTTCAATTTTACATAAAGGATTTCCCTTATCCGGCTATTACCTTGCGCATGTGTCTCGATCATCGTTCCGGTTTGCCCGATTATACACACTGGGCACCTAACTATACCAAGGACACAAAGACGCCTATTAACAATGATGATATGCTGCGTCTGATGGCTGCCCACAGACCTGCACTAGAGTTTAAAGCCAATACCAGGTTCACCTATTGTAATACCAACTTTGCTGTGCTGGCTAAGGTGGTGGAGATTGTTACGGAAATGTCGTTCCGCGACTTTATGGCCAGGTATATTTTTCACCCTTTGGGCATGAATCATACGTTCGTTTATGACCCGATTACACCATTACCCGCCGAGGCTGCAATCAGTTACCGTTACAACTGGGCCAGGGAGCCCGATATGTTTGCAGACGGGGTGTATGGCGACAAGGGTATTTACAGTACTCCTGAAGATATGTACCGCTGGGATCAATCGTTCTACCACAATACTTTGCTCAATGCTGAAATGATAGATCTTGCGTATGGCCCTTGCTCTTTTGAACGCCCGGGGATTAAAAACTACGGTTTGGGATGGCGAATGCTGTGTTACCCCGATGGCAATAAGATCATTTACCATAATGGCTGGTGGCACGGTAACAATACTTCATTCTACAGGCTTATAAAGGATAATTTTACGGTGATAGTGCTCGGTAACAAATTCAACAAAGGTATTTACCAGCATGCACGCGCAATATGTGGCATCGTGAATGGGGTTTCAGCAGAAAGTGAAGGCCTGGACGGGGATGAGTAATTTTTGAAGGTTTGATTATTGCCATTACGACAGCCGTCTGTTATCGTCAAATTTACCAACATAATTTCAGGTAAAAAATAAGCCATCCTTGCGGATGGCTTATTTTTTAAGAGAATTTTCTAGAATTATTTTTTCTTTTCTTCCATTTTCGCATCTTTCTTAGCGTCCATTTTGCCTTCAGCTGGCTTTGCAGCATCAGCAGCTGGAGCAGCAGCAGCGTCAGCTGGCTTTGCAGCACCTGCGTTCATTGTGTCAACTGGCTTTGGAGCTTCTGGAGCAGGAGCTGGAGCAGCGGCAGCAGAGTCAGTTGCAGTTTTAGCAGCTTCGCCACCGTTACCGCAAGAAGCTAAGAAAAGACCCATTGTAAGAGCGAATACGCTCAACTTTACTAATTTCATAAAACTTTGTTTTTTGCTTGTTATGCACATTTATACCTCAAATAAAAAAAGGTAACCCACAGAATTTTATTTCTTTTAGATTTTTATTTTTATAATTAAGGCAGAGTTTAGCTGTTTAGGGAGTTTTCTGTTTAGATTATTTCAAAAAAATAAGCCACCTGATCGGGTGGCTTATTTTTTTTATTTACGATGCAAGAATTATTTCTTCTTTTCGTCTTTTTTCTCTTCTTTCTTAGCGTCAGCTGGCTTTGCAGCGTCAGCAGCAGGAGCAGCAGCGTCAGCTGGCTTTGCCATTGTGTCAACTGGCTTTGGAGCTTCAGGAGCTGGAGCCGGAGCTGGTGCTGGAGCAGCAGCTGCAGAATCAGTTGCAGACTTAGCAGCTTCGCCACCGTTACCGCAAGAAGCTAAGAAAAGACCCATTGTAAGAGCGAATACGCTCAATTTTACTAATTTCATAAACGTTTGTTTTTGCTTGTTATGCACATTTATACCGCCTTTGGAAAAAGGTAACCCAAGTTTTTAAAAAAAATTTCAGATATTTTTATTTTTCATTAAAAATGGCGATTTTGAAGGTAATCGACTGGCTGATAGTGATTTGCAGAAACGCATGTTGCTCTATTACGGGCACACGATTAAAAACTTTGTTTTAAATGCAACATTATCAGTTTGGTGGCATAAAAAAAACCACCTCGTTGGAGGTGGTACAATAGAAGGGAATGTGTATGTGGCCGAAAAAAGGAGAAATTATTTCTTCTTTGTTTCTGACTTATTTTCGTTTTTTTCTGTCTTAGTTTCTGTTTTGGTTTCAGAAGGTGCCGCTACTGGCTGAGCTGCTGCAGTAGAATCTGCGGGAGCGGCTGGAGCTGGCATAGTAGTGGTTGATGTAGTAGTAGTATTGTTTGAAGAAGTTGTTGAGTCCGTTGAAGACGCAGCACCTTTTTCAGAACCATTACCATTGCTGCAAGATGCGGCGAAAAGCCCTATGCAAAGAGCGACTACACTTAATTTTATCATTTTCATATTGTATTGGTTGTTTTGTGTTCCTGCATGGCAAAGTGCTTACAGTAAATGCTTGTTGGGTACTTATTTTCATAAAGCCTTACCTGTAGGAAAGCGATAGGCAATAAATGCATATCGCTTTCCCCAGGGGCCGTTAGGCTAATTATTTTGCTTTCTTTTCAGACTTAGTTTCCTTAGTCTTAGATTCCATTTTGTCCATTTTGCCATCTTTGTTTTCCATCTTAGTCTTTTCAGTAGTAGTTGTAGTAGTTGTAGCTACAGAATCTGCTGGCTTAGCAGGAGTGGCAGTCATTGTATCAACTGGAGGCGTTGTAGTAGTTGTAGTGGTAGTAGTTGTAGTAGAATCAGTTTTAGCTGCTTCTCCACCACCGTTACCGCAAGATGTTGCAAAAAGGCTCATGGCGAGCGCGAAAACGCTAAGTTTAATCAGTTTCATAATTTTTTGTTTTAAGTTGTTATACCATTAATCCCTTATTGAGAAAAAGGTAACCCAAAATATAAAAAAATATTTTAATTTTTTTATCCGATTAATTAGTCTAACACGCGGGCGGGCGCTATTACACCGGCGGAAATTCGTGCATTGATATCCTAACACAAAGGGCACCTGGATTTACACAAAGAACACTACGAATAATTATAGTTAAGGAAATTGAGCGCACAAGGTCCAGTTAGTGATCATACACCAAATTATGCTGTCAAAGGAAAAGCAGGACAGGTTTGTGGGACCGAAGGTGTTCGGTTTTTCTATTGTTGCTTCTATTGATGTCATGTTTTGTATTTTTGGCTGAAGATGAAGTCGATAAAATTATTTTTACTCTCGCTGGTTTTGCTTTTGTGCGCTACAGCCAAGGGGCAGGATAGTGTGAAGGTATGGGGCAATGTACAAAACAAGCTCTCCGACACCGTAGAGGTGAGCTACAATGGCAATAACCTGGCGTATTACCCGGAACACTTTGTGGCAAGGGTAGATAAGAAGGGTAATTTCTCAGTGTCATTTCCCTTTCCGAAGGGAATATATGTGCAGTCGGAAATAAGGCATGGTAACCACCTGGCAGAGGTACTGTTACACGCAGGTGATAAATTGCAGATGACCGTTGATACCAGGCTCTTTGATTCTACCATCCATTACAAAGGGCCGGGTAGCGAGGTGCAGAATTTTATTGCTCTGCACACCATTACAAAGGGCAGGATGAACCAGTACACCACAAAGGTAAAGGAGGCAATTAATGAAGAGCCGGACACTTTTTTGAAAGCTATTAATGTAGAGTACAGGGCGGAAATGAAATTTCTGAATGATAATGGAGCCAATCTACCTGCATCATTCAAGGCTTACTGGGAGACGTACTATAAATACTATAACTACTTTTTCATGCAGCAGTATCCGCAAACCCACCAAATGATAAAGGTGCGCAGATATACCGATACGGTGCCGGAAGAAAATTATGTGGTGGTAAAGGAGATGCCTTTGGCTTTTAATGATACTTTTCTGCAGGTGCCCACCTACCTGCTTTACCTGACCGGCGTTTTTGAATCAAAATTAAAAGCGGCCGGATACACCACAATTGGAAAAGATACTTTAGAGTTACGGGCGGTTGAAGACAGCCTGTACAATGTTGCCTTCAATTTGCTGCCGGACCATAGTGCGGAATTTTATATGGCGCAAAACCTCTATGGCCGGGCGCGCTCCCAGCGGCTGGACAGGACACTAAACCAGTTGCACAGTTTTAAAAAGCAATGGCCGAAAAGCACTTACCTGCCCCTGCTGACCAGCCAGGTAGCAATGGCGGAAAAGCTATCACCGGGGCACCTGGCACCGGATATTAATATTGTTACACCTGAGGGCAAGCACATTAAGCTGAGCGACCTGCGGGGTAAGGTAGTTTACCTGGGTTTCTGGGCGGGGTGGTGCAGGCAGTGCGTGGGCGAAATGATAGCCGAAAGAAAGATAAAGGACCTATTGCATAAAAGGCCTGTCGAGTTTGTCTACGTCTCTCTTAGCGACGATACTGCCACCGAAAGAATGCTCACCTCACGTTACAAAATGGAAGGCATTTACACCACTGCAAAGGGCGGCTGGGACTCGAAAGAGGTAAAAGCCTATGGCGTACAGGGCCTGCCTGCCTATTTTCTGATAGATGAACAAGGCAAATTCGTAAAGCAATACACCCCCACGCCCATGCAAACCATGGAACTGGTAATGGAAATTGAGAAATTATTTAAGTGAGCATTTGTTTTATAAGTGCTTATTACATACCAAAAAATTTTCGCTATCTTTATTGCGAAAAATATACCGTATGAAAAAGATCTTTTGCATCGTTCTGATGTTGTTGCCGTTATTGAGTAAGGCGCAAGTGGGGATAATAAACACAATTGCGGGAAATGGCACAACTGGTTTTAGCGGAGATGGTGGGCCTGCTACGGCGGCAGGACTGTATATTCCATATGGACTAGCCATTGATTACGCCGGAAATATTTATACTTCGCAATCAGGCGATGGCAGGATAAGAAAAATTACCCCCCGTGGAGTAATTACTACAATTGCAGGCAATGGGTCTTCTGGCTATAGTGGGGATGGGGGGCGTGCAACGGCAGCGAGTTTGTTTAATCCCAAAGGATTGTCGGTTGATAGAATCGGTAATCTCTACATAGCTGACTTTAATAATCATCGGGTCAGAAAAGTGGATACCTCGGGAATCATTACGACTATAGCTGGAAATGGGTCGATTGGCCACAGTGGAGACGGAGGAGCGGCAGTTTATGCCACGTTGAGTTTTATAGTTGCAGTAACTACAGATACTTTCGGTAATATCTATGTGACCGATAGTAATAGGATCAGGAAAATAGATACCTATACAGGTGTTATCAGCACCGTTGCCGGCAATGGGTATTCCGGTTACAGCGGTGATGGGGGAGTTGCTACCTCTGCGCAAATTGATGGTCCCACCGATATAGTATTCGACAATCTGGGTAGTCTATATATTGCAGACAGGAACAACAATTCTATTCGAAAGGTAGACCAATATGGCATCATCACTACTATTGCAGGAAATGACACCGCCGGCTACCGTGGGGACGGAGGTCAGGCGACAACTGCTGAATTGTACCACCCTACAAGCGTGGCTGTTGATGGGATAGGGTATATTTATATTTCCGACTACGATAACTACAGGGTTAGGGTGGTTGATAATTTTGGGGTAATTAACACACTTGCAGGGACCGGTTCTTCCGGCTACGCGGGTGACGGCGCTCCGGCAACTGTTGCAATGCTATACCAAACATCAGTACTAAGAATTGATAACGCCGGGAAACTTTATGTCGTGGATATGGGTAATTATAGACTAAGAACGGTCACATCAATTTCCCCAGTTTTGTCTGATAGCTTTTCCATTTATGTTAGTAGTGATTGTGGGGGAATGCAATTTGGTGTAATTACCAAATGTTATTTACCTGGGCACCATGTTAAAACCTATTTTGGTAACGGAGATAATTTTGACACTACCACAAGTCTGCATGCGGCTTTTGGTTTTGCTCATTTCTCAGAAGCCTATCGTACCTCAGGTTCTTATACAATAAAACATGTCTTGTTCAACGGCATCACTGCGATAGATTCGATTACTTACAATAAAGTCTTCTTGCGATGTGAGGATATAAATGTTAATTTTTTTTATGATGCTAATGGAAACTGTGCGAAGGACAGCGATGAGAGAGCGACTTTACTACCCGTAAATGTGGAAATTGATTCTAATGGCGTGCATATTGCGACCGTATCTTGTACAAATGGTTTTCATTTTCCTGCGTACGGTGCTGTTTCTGACATTTATTCCTTTCGTGTCTTGACTGCACCCTCTGGGTTATTCGTCTCTTGCCCTTCCAGCGGAATCGTTACAGATACGCTCTCGGGGGGGCTTTCAAACACAAAATACTTTGGTTTTTCCTGCATTGCAGGTACAAGCCCGTTCGACTTGATCGAAAACGTTGTTCGATCATGGGTAGGAAGACACGGACAATCCGTTTCAATTATATTAAACAATATTTTCTGCAACGCAGTTGCGCCTACTTTAACTATGAGTTTCAGCCCACATTATCACTATAATTCGGCCACACTTGCGCCATCGTCGGTTGTTGGTAACGTTGTTACTTGGAATTTGGGGACGATTTCGGCAATATCGCCAGGGCAAAATTTCATAAACATATCTTTGGAGGTATCTGGCAGTTGGCTAACAGTCGGCGATACCGTACATACAAGATGGGTACTGTCTCCGTTAACCGGAGACATCGATACCACCAACAATGTTATTTTCAGGGTAGACACTGTAATCGGCTCCTTCGATCCCAACGAAATGTCCGTTACTCCAGCAGGTAATATATTGCCCGGTGCCCAGTTACAATACACGGTCAATTTTGAAAATACAGGAAATGATACGGCCTTCAATATTTATGTGATGGACACATTGTCTGATAATGTTGACCCAGGGTCAATGAGGATCGTGGCTGCTTCTCATGCCATGACTACTTCCCAGTTTTACGACACAACTATTCACCACAACATCATCAAATTTGAATTCCCGAATATTAACCTGCTCGATAGCTCCCACCATAATTTGTGTGATGGGATGGTGATATTGAATATCAATTCGAACTCAGGACTTCCTGACGGCGCTACAATACAAAACCATGCGGGTATTTTCTTTGACTATAACGCTGTGGTTATGACTGACACAGTGGTAAACACAATTGCCTTGATTCATGGTGGCAGTGTGGTTTGCGTTGGTGCTACTGATACTTTGAGCGACCTTGCGCCGGCTGGTGTCTGGAGCCTCAGCAACAGCCATGCAAGTGTTTCCGCTTCGGGTATTGTTACCGGTGTTACCGGAGGTTTTGATACTGTAACCTATACCGTAACCTATGCCAATGGCCCTATTACAACGCAAACGGTAATCAGGGTAGATACATTGCCCGATCCAGGTACCCTTTCGGGTGCAGATAGTTTTTGTGTTGCCGGTACTATTGTGCTGACTGCGTCAGTAGGTAGTGGTGCATGGCATAGCACAACCGGACTTACCACTGTTTCTGGCGCCGGTCACGTTACCGGTGTTTCGGCGGGGACAGAGACAATCGTTTATGTTGTCTCGAATACGTGCGGCGTGGATTCTGAGACAAAAAATCTCATAGTTAAGCCGCTGCCCTTTGCAGGCGGAATAACAGGGGCAGACAGTGTTTGCACTGGTGCTTCTATAACACTGCATGACACTGTAGTTTCTGGTGCATGGAGTGCCTCGAATAGCCATGCCACCGTGGTTGCTGGAGCAATAACGGGTGTAACTGCCGGAACGGATACTATTCGCTACATGATAACCAACTATTGTGGCGTTGATACCGCTGTGCACATAGTGACCATAAACCCATTGCCCAATGCAGGGGTCATTTCTGGTACTGACAGTGTGTGTACAGGCAGCAGCATTACGCTGTCAGAGACCGTTTCGGGTGGTGTGTGGGGTATGACCAATGGCCGGGCAATCGTTTACAGCGGAATGGTTTCGGGCATAAGTATTGGTCTGGATTCGGTTCAATATGTTTACACAAATACCTGTGGTAGGGATACCGCTGCATTGTTCAACATAAAAGTACTTACTGTACCCGCCAGGCCAGGAATACTAGGCGGAGCACTGGTTTGCGCTGGCCGCCAGCCGGACACCCTTAATGGGATACCGGCAGGTGGGGTTTGGAGCAGCTTGAATACTCATGCAACGGTTGTGGCCGGTCTGGTAACCGGGATTACCAGTGGCTTGGATACCATAGTCTATAGCATCACGAATTATTGTGGTACAACCAGTGATAGTTTTTATGTAACTATTCCCTCTGTTTCAGATTGCGATTCAATTGCAGCAGTTGACCCATTGACCCGAGATGAGGACACAAAAATTTACCCCAACCCTGCCACCCACGAATTGACTATTGGGGCAACTGCAGGTTTTTACACAACCTGTACCTTAACCGATGTATTGGGCAAGGAGCTCATTCATCAAAAACTAACGGGCACCCAAACACACATCAACATCCGTCAGCTTCCTGCTGGTGTTTTTTACGTACAACTTAAAGGGGATGGTGTGACGTTGGTGAGGAAGATTGTGAAGATGTAGGGGGGGGGGGGGTAATTTTGTGGTGTCGGTTGGAAACTTCATAGGCATCAAGCTGAAGAAGTGGAATGGACTGAGTAGGTAGCGCCAGTTACAAACTCGCTGAATTCCATAGACACGATTCGGCTTTGCTCAAAGGCACGCTCTAACTTCGCGCTAGTTGGCAGACCTACCTTATTCTGCTCGGAACGATTGAGTAATTTTTGCCTCTGTTCATTTTGTATAATTTTACATCGATATGTTTAAATGAATCTTCAACCGCTTTTAAAAGTGAAATGTCGCAATTCATACCGAAATATATTTCTTTTATCGGGTTGATTTTTGGGGAGTATAATCCCGGTGATTGCATAATTAGTCTTATTTCTTTTTCATGAGCCCAGGCTATTGATTTTCGGCCATACAAAGAATTTAAAAAACTCTTTTTCAATATAGTGTTTTCTTCCCTACCAGAAAACAGTTCAAGCTGCGCTGTTTTTTTGTTTAATTGACTAAGTGTTTCAAAGTAATTATTGTGTTTAAGTTTTGGTAATTCACTTGAATATTCCACCGAAATGCATCCCAATATTTCATGTTGATAAATCAGAATGTCATCAACGTCAAATCCTACACAGTATCCCGTGTGCGAACCTCCGTAATAGCTCCACATAGCCGTATCTACACAGGTTCTTGATAAAGAAAATACTCCCACACCCGTCGCTTCCCTCATAGAGTTTACCCAAACCTCGTCAGTTAATTCCCTATTTGACTTTATTGGCTTTTCAAGCCAATAAAGTCGTTTTTCAGCGAGAGAAAAATATCTGTTAATTTCTCTAGTAATGTCTTTCGGATTAATCAAGCACTCCAAGGGGTCATTTAGATTTAAAATGCTTGCAGCATAAAATTTACCATTTTTGAATGTTTCTAAATCTCGATCCAAATTTTGCGCATTACTATCGCGATATTTGAAGTTAATTCCGAATGACATTGTTCTTAGATGTTCTTTGTAAATTTACAAATATAAACCTAAATTTGGTCAAGTCAAGCCTAGTTGAACTCTATTAGGCAAAAAAATAAGTTATTTTTGTAGTATGAAACAGAAGGTGGTGAAATATACGAGCGAGCTGTTCAATCAGGAAGTTACTTTAACTGTAGATGAAAATCTCAACAAATTAAAGGTTAGAGTACTTGCGCCTAAAAAATTAGAAGCAGCAAATAAGGCATTAAAAAAAATAAATAACAATAGTCAGTTTGCCTAATCCTAATACCCAACTGGCATGGGTTTGACACACTGCCTTGCACATTTGGCAACTCAACTCGACCCCAATGGAGAGAAATCATACTTTTTACCATATAAAGATGCCCGTTACGCAAACCGTAACGGGCATCTTTATATTATTAAAAGGCTGGAAAATTATTTTTCGTCGCCGACGTTTACAAATTTGAAACCG
>CANCOG010000123.1 GCA_947379685.1 Flavipsychrobacter stenotrophus
CACGTTGTGCTGGCAAATTTCGGTTCCAGCTTTTCCAGCCTGACAGTGAAAAATACTCAGGGGACTGGAGGGAGTACTTTAGGCTTAAATATTGGTTCCCTGGACGCGACAATTCTTACCGGCGCAGGCACTCCTACAACCTTGGGCAATTTAATAAATGTAAGCACCTCCGTTAGCGGAACCGGTTCACTCCTATTTTATGGTGGCGGAACCTGGGATGGCTCAATGGGAACGGGTAATAACGGAGGCCTGTTAAAATTAGCCGCTAACAATAGCTTTACATCTGGGGTAACAATTGGAAAAAGTGATGGTACTTCCAGTGGCATACTGGAACTGGATAGCACAGGTGGTATAAGTAACACAACGGGTAATGATATCCACATTTACCCAAACAGCCAGTTGTTATTGGCCGGACCTACAGGATCAGTATATAATACGGGCAATATTGTGCTCAACCTTAATGGCCTGGGAAACGGATACACCAATACCGGTAAGGGCGCCTTGGCAAACATGAGTGGCAATAACTATTCCTGGACAGGAGCAGTAAACCTCCAATCTAATGCTGGAATTGCGGTTCTGAATGCTTCAGGCACAACAATGACCTTATCAGGCAATATTACAGGTTCGGGCCAATTGATCAAGTACGGAGCAGGTAACCTCATTGTTTCTGGCACGGCAAACAGCTGGACAGGAGGAACACAAATCACTAACGGAAAAATCACAGTCAACTCAGGGTCTTCACTGAGCAACGGCCCACTGATAATGACACAAACAGGCACCACCAACACAGCACTCGCTTTAAATAACGCTAGCCAAACAATAACCAGCCTTAGCAGCAGCCTTACCGGAAGTTCAAATAATAATACAATTATTTTAGGTGGAACTGCACTCATGCTCAATCAGGATTCAAATACTGTTTTCGGCGGGCCTTCAGCAACAGCATACAGCAACATAACCGGGACCGGGTCATTAGTAAAAACAGGCAACGGAAGACTTACATTAACAAGTGCGAACAACTCCTTTTCAGGTGGATTAACAATTACCCGTGGGGAGATAAGATTCAACCCTACCGGTGGAACCGCCTCCGTCATCAGCGCCCCGGACACCTTAAATGGCGGTACGCTGAGTACAAATGGGATCAACAGGGGATTTACGTTTACCATGGGTACGCTAGCACTTACTGACAATTCGACGATCGACCTTGGTGTAGATACATTGCACCTGATCAAGTTCGCTGCCAGTAATACAATAGGCTGGACAAGCGGCAAGGTGCTTACAATAACACACTGGTCAGGTTCTTATAGCGGAACTACCGGAACAAGAGCAAGGATCTATTTTGGTACAGGAGCCTCGGGCATTACAGCTGCACAACTGGCGCAAATAAGGTTCGATGACGGCGCGGGCAATTCTTTCCCCGCTTCTATTTTGAGTACCGGTGAGATAGTACCAACAGCTCCGGTAATCACAACCACGGCAGCAACTTTCGGGCCATATTGTAATAATGTGGCCAACAACCTTACTGTAGCGTTTACTGCCACCGGTCCGTTTACAGGAGCCTTTAAAGTGCAATTATCGAGTGCCGCAGGGGTATTTACTAATGATTTCACCACTGGAATTATTGGCTCGGGTACTACTTCCCCAATAACTGCCACTATTCCTGCCGGGACAACAGGTGGTACATTGTACCGGGTTCGTGTGACCAACCAATCGCCGGTGGCTACGTTCGGGAGTAATAACGGAACAAATATCCCCCTGACAGGCGCTACAGTATTACCTGCCATTTCCGGCCCCGATTACCTGGCCATAGGCAACATGATACAATACAGTGATGCCACAACCGGAGGAACCTGGAGCAGCACCAATAATGCGGTTGCCACAACTACTTCAACCGGAATCGTAACTGGGGTTAGCTCAGGCACCGACACAATAATATACAGCTATACAAATTCCTGTGGCATCAGTTCGTCCATAAATAAGGCTATCAGGGTGGTTCCTGTTCCTGTGATTACCACAGTGAGCCCCAACCAGGCTGTACCAGGAACAACAATCACTATTAATGGCAATAATTTCAATGCTACACTTTCAGCTAACGTCGTGTTTTTCGGCCCGGTAAGAGCTACCATAACCGCAGGATCAACTACCAGCATTACAGTTACGGCTCCTACCAATGCAGCTTACTTTCCAGTGTCAGTAACAGATACTATCACGGGCCTTACGGCATCGGAAACTCCGGCCTTTATGCCCGTCTACGACAATACAGGGCTGATGCCCAATGCCGTAAATTTTAAACCGGCAGTGACCTTTGCTGCTGGTAGCCTACCCATTGGCGACGCAGTTGGAGACCTCGACGGCGATGGCAAACCCGATCTGGTTGTCGTAAACAGCGGTTTAAACAATATCGGCATTTACAGAAACCTGACTACCGGAGGCACTATCAATAGCAGTTCCTTCGACGCGCCCATTTTAATATCGACAAGCTTTGGGCCGCATTATGTAAAAATTATGGATCTTGACGGCGATGGCAGACCGGAAATTGTAGTTACCAATACAGCCACATCGACCAATAAGATCTCCATTTATAGAAATATTTCCACAAGTGGTTCGATCTCCTTTGCAGCAAGAGTAGATATCGCAACAGGAGGATCAGCGCCATTCGATTTGACCATGGCCGATTTTGACCAGGATGGCAAAACAGATATTGCTATTACCAATCAATCATCAGACAAAGTCGCCGTATTGCGCAATGTTTCTTCACGTGGCGTGATCAACACTAACTCCTTTGCTGCCGCCGTCTCTTTTACCACGGGCTCTACCCCATTCAAGGTATACGCTGGCGACCTTGACGGCGATGGGAAACCAGATATCGCAGTTGCTAACTATGGCAGCAACACTATATCAGTTTTCCACAATACAGCAACTACCGGAAACATAACCTCAGGTTCCTTCGCAACAGCTACTACGCTCTCAACCGGCGCCGCTCCTTCAGGAATTGCAGTCGGCGACATCGATGGCGATGGAAAACCGGAATTGGCAGTAACCAACAGCGGAGCCAATTTCATTTCGGTGTTCAGGAATACATACACCACCGCTGGCACACTTTCCTTCGCAACCCCAGTCACCTATATGTCAGGTGCGGTACCTGAGGACCTTTGTATAGGTGATATTAACGGAGATGGTAAGGCCGACATAGTTTGCAGCAATTACCTTTCCAATTTGGTTTCGGTGTACCGGAACACTGCTACAAGCGGCACCATCGATGCCAGCTCATTTGCGCCAAAAAGTGATTTCAGAACAGGTAGCTACCCGGCGGGCATTACTCTCGGCGACCTTGACGGAGACGGTAAGCCCGACATTGCCGTTGTAGCAGGTGGTGGCTCAGCCGTTTCTATTTTAAAGAATTATCCCCTGCCCCCCAATGGCATGATCGTGGGCGCCGATTCTATTTGCCTCGGCACTTCTACTACACTCACTGATAGCGTTTCGGGCGGCACCTGGGTCAGCAAAAACCCAGCAATTGCGACAGTTAGTACCACGGGTGTTGTAACAAGTGTTTCCGGCGGAGTAGATACAATATTGTATTACACCGTTGCACAGGGTGACACCAACTATGCAAGTTTCCAAATCACAATAGACACATATAATCCGGTTGGCCCGGTTATTAGCCCAGCCGGCTCTTTTTGTCTGGGTGCACTACTGGCATTAACCGACTCCGCATCAGGCGGCATCTGGACCAGCAATAACCCTGCACTCGCATCAGTTGATAGTGTTTCGGGATTCGTAACCGGACATGCTACGGGCAGCACCATTATTACCTATACTATAGCCAATACCTGCGCCACAACTTCTGATACATTTCTGGTCAACGTACAACCGTCAACCGGCTATACAATTGGTGCGATTTCGGGCGCAGCAGCAGTCTGCTTATCGTCATCAACTTCCTTTACAGACACTTCTTCTGGCGGGACATGGAGCAGTTCCGATACTACCATTGCACGGGTTTCCGGTAGCGGTATTGTAACGGGTGTTGCCTCGGGCACTACTCTGATCACTTATGGCTTTACCGGCAGTTGCGGTACCTACTTGACCACGAAGGCAATCACCATTGACACCATCATTCATGCCGATTCCATAACTGGTGCATCATCGGTTTGCGCCGGAATGAGCATAATACTCACCGATATGGCTGGTTCTGGTGGTATCTGGCTGGTAAGTAATGCACATGCCACTATTACGTCGTCTGGATTATTTACCGGAGTTTCGGGAGGCACGGACACTGTGTTTTATGCGATGACCAATACCTGTGGTACCTCTACAGGTACAAAGACAATTTTAATTAACCCCGCACCTTATGCAGGCAATATAACGGGGCCTTCATCTGTTTGTGTTGCTGGCAGTATTACACTCAGCGACACTTCTTACGGTGGCACATGGAGTAAGAGTAATACCCGCGCAAACGTATCTGCCACCGGCATAGTAACAGGAGTTTCAGGAGGCATTGATACCATTCGGTATATTAAGACAAATGGTTGTGGGGCAGATACTGCCACCTATGCCATTACCGTGCTTACTTTACCTTACACGGGAGTGATTAGCGGTGCTTCGGCTGTGTGTCTGGGTGCATCGACTACACTAAGGGATACTGTAGTTGGCGGCATCTGGAGCAGCAAGAATGGTAAACTCACTGTTGTTGATTCAATAATTACTGGAATTGGCACTGGCACCGACACTGTTTTGTATACCTTAACCAATACCTGCGGGTTCGCATCTGCTTCCAAAACAATTGTCATTAACCCGATTTCATACGTAGACACAATAGCAGGTCCTACAACCTTGTGTACCGGAAGTACGATTACATTGAGTAATGCTTTCAGCGGAGGTGTTTGGAGCAAGGCCAACAACAAAGTAAATATTACAGCCAGTGGTGTAGTAACAGGAATTACCGCCGGTTTAGATACCATTAAATACACCATAGGAACAACCTGTCCGTCTACGGCTTACAAGGTACTGACGATCACGCAACGCCCATCAGCTGGGGTGATCACCGGAAGTTCATCGGTTTGCGTAGGTGCCAGTATTGTATTAAAAGACACCATAATGGGCGGTACCTGGAGCAATACCAACCACGGTTCTACCTTCGCTGACAGTGTTCTTACTGGAACAAATGCCGGGTCGGACACAGTAACGTACACCATCAGTAACGAATGCGGTCTTACTAGTGTCACCCGGAAAATAACTATCAATCCCCTCCCCTTTGCCGACACAATTAAAGGAACATCAAAGCTATTTGCAGGAGAAATCATTCCACTTAAAAACCCCGTTGCCGGCGGCATATGGACTGTTGTAAATGCCAATGCCCTGATTACAGTTGACGGCAAGCTAGGCGGACTGAAAGAAGGTGCAGATACGGTGCTATATATCGTGACCAACGTATGCGGAAAAGATACTGCCTACCTGCCTGTTACCATTTTCTCATCGGCCAATCCCTATGCCATCAATGAGGTGCAGCTCTACCCTAACCCCGGCAAGGGAATCTTCACCTTCAAAATTTCCTCGCAACTCGACCAAACCGTATCAGTCGTCATTTCAAACCCATTGTTCCGCGCCATGAACCTGTTAACGGTGAACACAAACACCACCGAAACACTCAACATGGAAGATGTACCAGCAGGTGTTTATTTCTTCTCAGTTGTATCTCTGAAGGGTTGGTATACAGTTAAGTTTGAGGTTATCAAGTAGTGTCTGCCAACTGGAAGTGTCGTTGCCTTAAGGAAGCCCGGTGGCCTTCAACAATAATAGCCACCGGCGCAGCCAATGTCGTTAGCTTAAGGAAGCCTGAAAGGCCTCAACAAAAATAGCCACCGGTGAAACCGGTGGTGGGCAAACCCACTGGACCAACGCCGAAGGTGTTGAACTATAGGCTAGTGGAACAACCATACGTTTTAAATTAATGACACTGTGGTATAACCGGGCGTAGCACTAATAAAACACGTACTCCGAAAGTGTTGAACTTTGTTTGGAGAAACAACAAATACTTGGTGACGTGGAATTGATATTTAACGATTGAACAAAACCGCTTATTTCAAATCCCTTAGCCGTTGCGTCGCCCTTTGATCTCCTTTGTCGGCGGCCTTTTGATACCATTTTCTTGCTTCGGCTTTATTAGCCATAACGCCCTTGCCATACTCAAATAGTACCCCTATATTACACATAGCATTAACGTTGCCTTTTTCAGCGGCTCCCTTGTACCAGTCCATCGCTACCAGATAATTGACCTTGACACCAGTCCCGTTATGATAACAAGCTCCCAGGCTATTCATGCACTCTGGGTCTCCCTTTTGAGCCCCCTTCTGATACCAGTCCATCGCCGCATGCCCGTCTTTTTTGACTCCAAGGCCTGCTTCAAATAAATAACCGATGCCCGCCATCGCAAGGAAATATCCTTTATCCGCGGCCTTTTGATACCACTGCATGGCTGCTTCATAATCAATCTTTGTTCCGTTGCCGTCGCGGCAAAGCCAGCCTAAAAAATCCATGCAGACTGGATCCCCAATTTTCGCCCCCTTGTTATACCATTCAAATGCCTTGTGATAGTCACGTTTTAGGCCAACTCCCTGGCTATATATCCATCCGAGTTGCCTGAATGCGACGCTAAAACCTTCATGGGCTGCTCTTTCATACCAGAAGATAGCTGAATCGATATCCTCCTCAACTCCATACCCCTTCTGGTAAAAAGCACCAATCTCAAATAATGCAAAAGTGTCCTTTTTTTCAGCTGCCTTCAGAAACCACTTCATCGCTTCTTTGTAATCTTGCTTTACCCCATTTCCATATTCGCACAATAGACCAACATGTGCCATGCCCCTTGCCAAACCACCATCAGCTGCTTTCTGGCACCATTTCATTGCCTCGCCATAATCTTTTGTCACGCCTAGCCCGTAATAATAAAGGGTGCCAATATTGTCAAATCCGCGGGGTTCATTAAATTCCACCGCCTTTTTGTACCACTCCATCGCCTGCGAATAGTCCTTAGCGACACCAAAACCACAAGAATACAAGTATCCTACTGTACACATTCCCCTGGCATTACCCGCAGTGGCAGCCTTATGAGCCCATAGGTAAGCCAGATCGTAGTCTATTTCTACTCCGAGTCCTTCACAATAGTAACAGCCAACTGCATTCATCCCCGAGTCGTTGCCTAGTTTCGCAGACTTGCAAAACCACCTAAACGCTTCCGGATAATTCTGCTTAACCCCAAACCCGCTATCATACATTTTCCCCACAAAGTAGAGTTGAGTCTTGTTGAGCAATAGCGAGTCTTTAAGATAAATTGCAGCAGCCGAATCATATGACTTCCGCAAAAAAAAGCTATCTGCTACCCTTAACTCAAATACACTTGTGCCACGCTCAGCAACCTGCGCGAACCCGGTAGTAACATAGAAGAAAAAGCAAAATAGAAAGGCTAATAATCTCATTGACATCTCGAAATGGCTCACTTATGAATTTCCAAGATACAAAATTCTAGAAACTACCAAACCTCCAATTCATAATACAAGCGCAAAATCCCAATTACCCAATTACTCAATTGTCGAATTGCCCAAATTGCCGAATCATCAACCACCTTTATTGAATTGGTTCTCCTTATTCACCACTGCCGTAACAACGTCATCAAGCCGATCGGTTACGGTGATAATACCTTCCATCAATTCCTTATTCACAGGGTCTGAAAGGTCGTCCATATTAAACAAACCCGCAAGACCTTTAATGGTAGTAACCGGCCCTCTTACCTCATGCGATTGTATGTAGGCAATATCTTTGAGCACATCGCCCTGGGCCTTTATGTGCTGCAAATGTTCAGTTTTCTCCTGGGAAAGTAATCTATTGGAACGTTGTTGCTTTACGAATTTATCCAATCCAAAACCGAGCACCACTAGTAACACAACTATACCTGAAAGGTAAATTATTCTTTCCTTATCCCGGTTCGCCTTGCGCAATTTTTCCAGTTCTATCTGGTTATTCTGAATCTCTATATCCCTTTCCTTTACTTCAATTTCCCTTCGCGCATCCAGGTTTCGGATCTGCACAGTTGTACTCATCGCCGCAACGGAGTCTTTAAACAATTCAGCAAGCTTGTAGCTTTCAAGTGCTCCTTTGTAGTTACCCAAAAGCGTTTCTGCCTCCGAAAGTAATCCGGTTGTTGCACCTAATTGTTTTACCTCTCCGGTTTCTCGAAATATCGCAATTGCTTTTTCCAAATATCCAATAGCCTGCTTTGAATTTTGCATTGCTTGCCCGACAGTCCGCGCCATTACCAGGTAGCACTCGCCTTTTGCAGAATAGTTGTAGGCAAGGCTGCTCTTAAACCCATATTCCGTATTCAGCCTGATCGCCTCATCAAAATAATGCAATGCTTCCACAAACTGATGTTGTTTCACCTTCACCTCCCCTATATTACCAATGTTGATAGTTACAAATTTTTTATGCCCGGCTTCCTTAGCTTTGGCAAGCGCCCTTTCATAGTAATCTAAAGCCCTGTCAAGACTATCTTCCAGTTTATAGACGGTGCCAATATTAGATAAAGTAGCCGCGCTGCTACTGGTATTAGAAACTTCCTCCGTTAGCTTTAATGCCTTAAAATAATGCTCCAATGACTTTTGGTAATTACCCTGGTTCTTATAAATAATACCAATATTGATCAGGTTCGTGGCAATGTTCACTTTATCGTCATTCTCCTCATTTATTTTCAACGCTTTGAAATAATATTCCAGTGCACGGGCGTAGTTACTTTGATTGCTGAAAAGTATACCAATGTTACCAAGCGCAATACCCTGATGTTTCTTATCGCCTATCTCCTCGTCCATTTTTAACCCCTTCTGGAAATATTGCATAGCAAGCGCGTTTTCATTACGGATGGTATAAACATTGCCAATATTCCCCAGGTTTTTTGCAACGCCTGGCTTAAATCCAATCTTTTGATTGAGTTCCAATGCCTTCAGATCATAACTTAGTGCCTTATCATAATCGGCCTTTACATAATAATTCTGCCCAATGTAGTTATAGGCCATTGCCTCACCCTTCTCCCATTTTAGTTTTTGAGCGAGCTCAAGGGCCTGCTGACCGGCCCTGATACCTTCATCGGGACCAGTATACATACATGCGGTAGCAATTTCAACCAGCAATTTTACTTTATTGGTATCGTCGTGACTGGAAGGCAACATCGCCATCATAGAATCTACCTTTGCCTTGCCCTGTTTAGGCTGGGCAAATAATAGCGCTGGTAAAAGCAAAACAATAAAAACGATGATTTTCTTCATAACAAACAGAAAGAGAAAGGGTTTACGTAACATTTATTTACTCGAATAAAGGTAGAAACATAGCTCGAAAACTAAAATCGGAACTTAATTTTGTTGCCTGGAAATGTTGGCAAAATAAGAATTGGACGATGCCCTAACTATAAGTTTCTTTGCAACTCGTCCACCCCATATGCGCACATTATTTGTAACAATTATCATCCTCCTCGCTCACTTAGCCCAGGCACAGCAACCCAAACAAACAATAAGGGGTGTCGTCCTTGACGAATCATCAAATACTCCCGTGCCCTACGCCAACGTATTTCTAGCAAAAACTGTACCGGTTTTGGGAGCCACGACCGACTCAACCGGCGCCTTCAGGATCACCGATGTACCGATAGGGCGTTACGATATTGAGGTTTCTATTATCGGTTATGAGCAGGCTATTGTGAAAGATGTAGAAGTAACCCCTTCGAAAGAATTGGTTATGAGCATAACTATAAAAGAAGCCGGCACCAAACTAAAGGAGGTGATCGTAAAGCACAAAGCCATCAAATCGAAACCGCTCAATAATATGGCCACATTGAGTGCTCGAATGCTAAGCGTTGAAGAGGCTAAAAAGTATGCCGGCGGATTTGACGACCCATCCCGGCTGGTATCTTCCTTCGCGGGCGTTGCCAGTAATATTGGTAGCAATGCCATTGTAGTAAGGGGTAATGCCCCCCAATACCTGCAATGGAAAATGGAGGGCGTTGAAATACCCAACCCCAATCACTTTGCCGATCTGGCTGCCTTTGGTGGTGGCGGACTAACAGCCCTCAGCACGAATTTGCTCGCCAATTCCGATTTCTTTACGGGGGCATTTCCAGCTGAATACGGCAATGCCCTTTCCGGCGTGTTCGATATTTTCATGCGCAATGGCAATAATATGAAGCAGGAAAACACCTTCCAGGCCGGGCTGATCGGGCTGGATGCTTCATCAGAAGGGCCGTTCAAAAAAGGAGGGCAATCGTCCTATCTGTTTAACTACCGCTATGCAACCCTGAGCCTGATTGGTCCATTTCTACCGGAAAACGCGCGGGGTGTAAAATACCAGGACCTTTCCTTCAAACTCAACTTCCCGACTAAAAAGGCCGGAACATTTTCTGTCTGGGGCATTGGCTTGCTGGATGGTTCTGGCTCAAAGATCAAGTATGATTCCTCCGAATGGACCTATGCTTCAGCCAAAGAAGGGAGCACTATTAAGCAATACATGGGAGCGGCCGGACTGAGCCATAAGTACTTCATTAACCCTACAACCTATATTAAAACCATTCTTGCTGCAACCTTGAGTGGCATAGACCTCAGCACCAACCAGCTCAACAGTTCGGCAGTAGCGGTCCCGAAAAACAAGATCTTCCTCATTAATAAAGACTACACCCTAACCAGCTTCATTAACAAAAAAGTCAGCAGCAAGCACGCCAACAGGACGGGTGTTTCAGTCAGAGGCATGGGATATGATATGGACCTTGAACAATCCTTATTACCTGGCACCCCACTCCAGCCAGTGATCAAAACATCGGGTATCAGCGCATTGATAACTACTTACTCCAATTCTTCCATTGACATTGCAGATGGATTGAAAATGAACATCGGCATCAACACCCAGTGGTTTACGCTCAACAAACATTACACGGTGGAACCGCGCCTGGGGTTCAAAAAACTAATTGCAGCAAACCAATCAATCGCCCTCGCATATGGCCTGCACAGCCGGTTGGAACGACTGAACTATTATTTCAATAAAGACCTCGCAACCGGACAGGAAAACATCAATAAAAACCTTGA
>CANCOG010000124.1 GCA_947379685.1 Flavipsychrobacter stenotrophus
CCAGAAGGTGTATCGTTGAGGTCCCTCTTAAATTGATTCTTGATCATGATATAATCAACCATGGCCAGCCCAATTTCCTTTACCAGATCGAACTTGGAAACATCATCCATACCAATATGTTTCAATTCTTCTGAAGTCAATTCGCTTAACCAATAAACGTCCTTGATATTCAGGTGCGAAACATTTCTGGCCGGCATTCTCCCCATTGCGCCCGTGTCAAAGGAAACCTGGAAACGCCTGTAATCAACACCCTTAATGATCTTACTTCTGAACAGATCCGATTGCATAGAACTTGCGTCCTGGCTTGAGGTATCCATTACATAATTCAACCAGAATAATACATCCGGCCCGTCTGGGTCGGCTGCGTCTTTTGGAGAAACGGACTTTACAATCTTGCCTGTACCCAGGCTAAATACTGTCGTCTTTCCAGTGTCATATTTACCCTTACCTCCATAAGTAGCCACTTCTATCACTGCCGCTGCTGATGGATTGTTATAAGTAGTGGTTCCTCCGTCAACAAATCGTTCCAACGGACTAAAGTAGGTTGGCGCCGACATAGTAGTTTCCACAACTGTCCGTAGTAAAGCAGTTCTGTAGGTACCGTTCATGCCGTTGTGGTCAAAACAGGTAAAAAAGGTTTCTTCATTATCTGTAACATCTTTCGCTGTTATCAGGATGTCGAGCCCTGTTTTTTTACAGGCATCTTCCAGCGTAATGTCACCCAACTCATCGGCCAGTGAATTACGATAATTAACTTTATCATAAGCCGGCAGATTGACATACCTGCCCGATATTGGGCTCCTTTTCTTGAACACCTTTGTAACAAATTTCACATACAGATCCTCGATTTCAGCAGCTGTCTTGCCGGAGGCAATAAGGCCGGAAATGATTGCACCGGTTGAGGTGCCTGCCACCATATCGCAAAACTTGTACAACGGAATGCCCGCAAGCTCTTCCATTTTTTTCAATAACTGGATGGTGAGGATACCGCGAATTCCGCCCCCATCAAGGCAAAGGATCACCCTATTACCATCGGGTATATTCAGTTTCTTGTACGCAGCTGACTGCTCCAGATTTAAAACTTTTGGCAATACAACTACTTCTACTGGTTGTTCCATTTTATGCAAATTGTTTAAGTGAATATTTGATTGGGTAATTATAATGAATTAATACGGAAAAATACATTTTTAATGTATTAAAAACAAGAGTTTATTCAAAATACAATCAAAAAAAGACCCTGAAAAGCTTGAAGTAATGGATTATTGGCCTAATTCCGCCTACCTCAATTTACTTTATTAAAATCGTTACCTTTACAGTTGCAAACATGCAAACATGGCACTAATAAATTCAACACATAAAATCCTATTCCTTACCGCACTCGTAGTAACTTTGTTTTCAGTTTCCTGTAGAAAAAAGGACAGGCCAGTTACAATAGTTCCGCCACCAATAAGCCCATATGGCCAACTTACGGTAAAATTCAGCAATGAGGTAGACGGCAATCCCATTTCATTCGGTGCAATTAATTATACCAATTTAAAGGGGAACCGCTACGAGGTCGATCTGCTTAAGTACTATGTAAGTTATTTTACATTAGTGCGTGATGACAATACCGAGATCAATATGAAAAACCATAAGCTGATCAATGCCAAGGATACCACCACCTGCTCATTTACCCTCGATTCTATCCCTAATGGCAACTATACAGCGGTCAAATTTTACCTGGGCGTTGATTCCGCTCACAATCATACTGGTTTGCAGGAAGGCGATCTCAGTCCTTCATATACTATGATATGGGATTGGCGCACTGGCTATCTGTTCTTTAAACATGAAGGCTGGTTTATAGATGATACCGGTGGCAGAACATTACTCGTGTATCATTTTGGTACTGATCCTTACCAGACAATTATTAATTTACCAGTTACAAAATTTGCGATCTCGGGTGACAGCCATACAATGAACCTGAAGTTCAATTTAAATGCGCTGTATGCAAGCCCGATATTGGTAGATTTCAATAAGAACAATGTGCATGAGTCAACCCTGGTGACTGATCTCAGCTGGCTTTCAGCCATGTCGCTCAATTTCCCACATGCCTTTAGTTTTGACAAAGTGAACTGATCATGCACAAGAAAAAAATAACAGTATGCCTGGTAGTGGCTGGATTTATTGCATTAGTTACCACTATCAACGCCTGTAAAAAAGATATTAACCCCGATGCGATATATGGCTTGACGCCCTATAATCTGGTAATTCCCAAAGGGTTACCGGCCATGACCATACCCGCAAATAATCCTATGACAGTTGAAGGCGTGGCATTGGGCAGGAAACTATTTTACGACCCGATCCTATCGGGTAACCGGACCATGAGTTGCGCCAGTTGTCATAATCAGTCTTATGCATTTACAGATAGTAATAAACAACATAGCACAGGCATAGATGGTATTCAAGGTCCGAGAAATGCCATGAACCTCTTTAACCTCGGCTATCAGAAGAATTTCTTCTGGGACGGCGGTGCAGCTGACCTGGAATCACAGGTTATAGGTCCTATCAAGAACCCCGTTGAAATGCATGAGGATCTGAACAATGCCCTGCACAAACTCAACACCGATCCGGTTTACCCGGCAATGTTTAAACGGGTATTTGGTGGCGATACCATTAGTGCAACTATGCTTATGCGTGCCATTGCTCAATTTGAGCGCACCCTTATTTCAGGGAATTCGCGTTACGATAAATACAAAAGGGGCGAGATCACCCTAACCGCCCAGGAATTGAATGGGATGGCGTTGTTTGAAGACGGGGCAAAAGGAGATTGTACGCATTGCCACGCATTGGGAGGCACTTTCTCTGATTTCGATTTCAAGAACAACGGTGTAGATAGTATTTATACAGATGCGGGCAGGTACAGGATCACTTTATTGGCATCTGACAGCGGTAAGTTCAAAACACCGTCGCTCAGGAACATTGCCATTACTGCACCCTATATGCATGATGGCCGATTCGCTACCCTGCAGCAATGCCTCGACCATTACAATACTGGTTTTCATTATACAAAATACCTTGACCCTGTTTTACAGATAAAACCAAAGGGCAGAATGACGGCTCAAGACATGACGGACATTATTGCGTTCCTGAATACTTTGACTGACACTGAGTTTGTCAATAATCCTGATTTTAAGAAGCCATAAAGATCTGCCTAATACTGGGGGAACCTCTAAGCACAGCCACTTTCTCCTAAGGAAAGAAGGGGGAGTATTAATGTATGCGCCGTGGCGCAGAGCTAATCTATAAAGATGAATTTTGATCTTGAATTTTGATCGTTTAAGTTGAAAATGCGGCGATATTAATTACCCGGGACCTTATCTTTGCAACTTCAAAACACCACCAATTTATGCTTCATCAGGACACAATTTCATTCCTTTCTGAACTTGCGGGTAATAACAATAAACCATGGTTCGATGATAACCGTGACCGGTATGCAACTGCAAAAGAGGACTTCGAAGTACTGGTGGGCAATCTGCTGAAAAGCGCTGAGGAACTGGACCCGGCATTTGAGGGTCAGAAGGCTAAGGATTGCATTTTCAGAATATTCAGGGATGTGCGTTTTGGAAAGGATAAGACACCCTACAAGCCTAATTTTGGCGCGTTTTTCAGTAAGGGCGGCAGGAAGTTTCCAGGGGCGGGTTATTACATGCATCTGGAACCGGGAGGCAAGAGCTTTGCCGGTGGCGGGTTATGGATGCCAGAGTCGCCGCTGCTGAAGGCCATAAGGCAGGAAGTTGACTACAATTTTGAAGAGTTCAAGGGTATTATTGAGGAAAAAAAGTTCAAGAAAATGTTCCCGAAAATAAGTGGTGAGCAGGTTAAAACTATTCCGCAAGGGTATACCTATGACAACCCTGCCATTGAATACCTGAAAATGAAGAGTTTTACAGTGATACACAACATCACAGACGAACAAATAGCCAGCAAGAACTTAGAAAAAATAGTTATGGATATTTTTACGACCATGAAGCCGTTTGTCGACTTTTTGAACAGAGGGGTGAATTTAGGGGAGTAACAAAGTTCAAGGTTTTATAATTGGTCTCGCGCGAAGACACAATGGGCGTTCTGTTTTGTGAAAAGACTTTATACCTACCCCTTTTTCCCAAACGCTTTTAATTCAGTCCAGCCGCATTTAAGAATATCGGAGATATTGAAAGTCATAAACTTACGCAACTGGAAGTATCCAAAGCCTAGTCCGGCGATTGTTGTAAGTAGCCCGGCGACGGGGGCGCCGTAGATGCTGTGCATGAAGTATATACATCCGAATGTGGCAACTATCTTCACCAGCAACATGACCTGTACTTTCTGGAAGTTGATCTTTGGCTGGTGGATGATATCGAGGGCTACTCCATTGAATCGGTCTATCGGGTAAATGATGGCGGTAAACATCACCATCCTGTATATATTGGCTGCTTCAGTGCCGCGGTAGAGGCCACTGCTTAATATATTCACAGGGATATCCGCCAGAAAAAGCACTCCTACTGTCATTGGGATAAATACCCATGTGAGCATTCCCGCATATTTATTTAGGATGTAGGATACCTGATGCATGTTCTTTTGGTTGAATGCGGTAGCCATGGAGGTCATGCCGGTGCCTACAAAGCTGCGAAGCGGGATCTCTACCAGTTCCATTAGTTTGGCAGGTACGCTGAGTACAGCTACCGCTCCCGGCCCCAGCATGAACGAAACAATGTAGGTGTTGGCTGACCCTAACAGGTTGGAAATCAGGTTAGTACCGAGGTTATATTTACCGAAATGCAGTATCTCGGTCATGGTTTCCTTTGACCTGGAAACAATGTGTCGCGAACCTCCGAGATTGACCAGTAGTCCAATGGCGCTGGTGAGGCAATTGGTAAGTACATTCCAGAGCAGGGCACTTTCCAATGTGAACTTATGGAGGAACAGCAGCACAAGGAAGGCTACAATGGTTGAGCCGCTGTTTACCATGCGTAACCAGAGAATGGTGCCGTAGTGTTCATCGGCCTGTAGCTTCCAGAACATAACTGAAAATGGCAATGAACTGAGCATGGTAATACCCACCCACTTTATAGTTATAATCAGCTGAAAATTAGTGACATAGGGCAACAAAAGATACCCACCCGCATTCAGCAGCAGCATTAGGCCGGTAATTACAATTGCCAGGTACCAGATAGACCCGAGCACATTCGCTGCCCTACCCGACTCTGCGCCTGCGTAAAACTTTACGGTTGCAGTACCCAGGAAACCATTCCGGATGGAGTCCAGTATACTTTGGGTGGCCAGAAAGAACAACCAGGTGCCCACATCTTCTTTACTGAATGACCGGTACAGCAAACCAAACAACAACAGTCCGAACAAAGAAATAACCGCATTGCCCATAAGGGACAAAAAGTGCTTATTCTTTAATTTCGAAAGGCTGAGTTTTGGCATGCAGCTGCCAATTTACAACATGTTTTGGTGTGGTGGTTGTGTTTGAGTAAAATTGGTGCGGTGGTCCGCTAAATACAATTGGAAACGAATACGTCCCGGGTGGTTTATCAACACAGATCCAGCCAACCTTGAAAAAATTACCAAATAGCAATATACTTTTTGTATAATTGTAGCGAACAACCACTAATAAACTAATATATGAAATACTACTTGAGAGCATGGCAAAAATATATCACGTTTCATGGCAGGGCAAGCCGGAACGAATATTGGTACTTTACCTTTATTAATATTGCCATAAGCCTTGCCATACATTTTTCAAGTGTATATGCAGGTATGGCATCGATTATATTGGGACAAACGATTGCTGATCTCGTTTACCTGGCTGCTGTACTGATGCCATTGATTTGCGTGGGCGTGAGGCGAATGCAGGACGTGAATAAAACGGGATGGCACTTGCTCATTCCGGTTTATGGGATCGTTCTTGCCTGTCAGCCTGGTGTTGAAGGTGATAATAAGAATGGAGCAAGGGCGACAATTTAATCAATTGAAAATCGATAAACTCATAATCATATGATGTACTGGCAATTATCAACTATCCTTAGCGATGAACCAACTATCAAAAAGAAGTACTTACCGGACGATTTATTAGAAATTGGACGAACGGAGGTTAATGAAGATATAGTGCTTTCTGCACTTGTTGAAAGCACTAAAATATATTACACAACCGAAATAAATACACTTAGAGAATTTGGTAAAGGATATAGAGGTGAGAAGATCCTAGAAAAGTTTCCGATTCTAGAAGCCTATTACCGTTATGGTGGCGATGCCATATCTGAGGTTATTGACTTTGGTAGCTGGGGGTTGAATAGAAAGGTGTGACGGTTGAGTAGTTTTTCGTTTGCACTGCCTTATCCTGTTCTAGAGGCGGTTTGGAGACCGACTACTATTGGGACGTAGTCGGAGACATGCGCCCAACTGTTGTATTAGTTTATTTGTTTTCGCTTCGGGAAGACTATGAGCAACGGGGGGCGCTCCAACGAGTTTCAAGTAATTGACTATACGTAACTAAAAAATGAAAAAAATAATTTCGGCTATTTTATTGATGCTTTGTCTACAATGCTATGCACAAAATGCTCTCTTAAAAAATTACGTTAGGATTGAATACATTGGAGAAACAAACAAGTCTTTGGATCGGTTAATTTTCTATTTCGACAGGAACGAATTTTTAAAAAAAGATGCAAATCAAAAATTGTTAGGATTCATGACGGCGTATATCAGTCGGCAATGCTACAGCAAATTAACGAAATTAATAATTGAAAACAGAAAAATAGCAAGTCCTCTGCATAAAGAGTTGCCCAACGAAGTTTACCCTGCTCAGTTCTATATGGCAGTTTATACAGACGGCCACCTGACGACCGAATACTTTATACTAGGCAGAGAAAAAGAGAAAAAAATTCTTTTGACGATATTAAATGAGTTGAAAATTACGGGGTGTCATAAATATATAAATCAATACATAAGCGACTTTATAGGCGATTTTATAGCAATACCGAAAAACCGCACCTGACATTTTGATAGCATAACGATCTGGTCGAGCGTCCCGCTTGCTGAAGTAGCGACGCTTCAATATATGTGGAGTTAGTTGTGCAAGACTACCGACAACTGGTCATCCCCTGCCTCAATGAAGCCGCAACCCTATTTTCACACCGAGACAAACATCAGGTTGTACAAAGTTACCGGTTGCTCTTCCAAAATCGCCAATGAGGTCGCCATGCCCCTCACCATGTAAGAGGCCATTTTTTTCTGAATCGGTGAGGGTTGAAGTTGCAAACTTGAAACGCACACCTCCACCTACGTAATAATCGACCAGAAGCCTATGATATATCAGCAACGCGCCGCCGTATACAAATGTTAAGCAGTGTACTTTCGCATCAATGAAATAACTTTTATCGAAGGCAGGGCCATGGTTGATGCTGAAGCTGTCGTGATAGGCAAAGCTGTGGTTTTTAAAGGTGTATTGGAGCGCCCAGTATTGCCTTTCGAAAGGTTTTTTAGCATGGGGATCATCATCATCGAGGTAGAATTTTACCATTGCTTTCAAAAAATACCCCTTGATACTGTCCCTGATTGTCCATTTAGGTTGCCGGAACAGATAATGGGCTGCATCAAGGCAAATGGCAATACTAGGTTTAACTTCATATTCCACCCCACCCCGCAGCGCCAAGCCACTGAATCCATCTATCCAGATTGTAGGAGTGGTGGTAATATACAGGTGCCGGGGATCTTTTTCTTCGTTCTGCTGTCCAAAAGCCGTTTGGCAACATAATAACAATGTAAGTAGTATTGGGTATAAATGTTGCATAGGTAATGTATTACTGAGTTAACGACTATTCAAAATATAGCCACAATTCATTTGAATAGACATTCGTTATTCGTGATTTTCAAAATTAGTTAAATTGATGTTCATCTGTGGTTCTGACTTTGGTGGTGGGGAAATCCTATATCCGTTCCAGCCGTAGCTAGAGGCTAAGGCGAACTTTGTATATATTTGGGTTTAGTATTCAATCGGAAGCTGGTGGAAGGCTACCGACAACCGGATATTTAATTCAATTAAAAACCACTTCCAATGAATAGAACAGAATTGCTAAAGAAAATTAAAGAATTAGGGGTTCCAGCAAGTTTTTATTCACTGGAAGGATGTTTAATATATGGAACGGTATTAGATCCGATGATTGAACCGGGATGGTATAGAGTTTTCGAACATGATGAACGAGGTGGATTTTCGAAAGAAGAGAAGTTTAATTCCGAGGAAAAAGCGTGCGATTATGCCTATAAATTGATATCGATTACGGCAGGAATGCTATCCGATGATACTAGAAATAAGTGGCGGGATAAATATGCGAAGGAGGGTGAAATGTAGATCGTTTTAATGTCTGTATATTCTGTCAAATTACGAAATTATTAATTTAACTTATGGCTATTGTAAATAATAAAATTATATATTAACTGATCGGGGGAGCAACAGCCCGTAAAGCGACAGACTACTGCGAACAGGTTTCGGAAGTAAATACTTCCTGAATGGCAGGACGAAGGTCATCCTTCGACCAGTGGAAGACTTTCAACAACGAGATTATGTTGGACTATTTTATTATTGATCTTTGAAAAGACCATCGGCAACGGTAGTCGCAGAAAACCAAGTCCACTGATTTTTTGGGGAAACGTTATTTAAGACCAACCTAAATGAAAGACATGATTGGAACAGATTTTAAAAAGAAATTTGGTCAAATTGCTAAAGAGCATGGATTTGAAAGCGCATTTGGGGGCTGGTTTATGACAGGTACTGAATGTATTATAGTACTCGAACTTCAAAAGTCAAATTTTGGAAATTACTATTATCTTAATGTAAAAATCTTCATACAGGGCATATTTGGGAAATCTTACTCGAAGAGCAAGGATTTGGTTAAAAAAGATATGGGTAGTGTGTTTGTAAGACAACCAATTAAATACGATCCAACGCTAAATCTTGAAGAAGCCCTCACGGATGCAATAAGAGCCGCACAAATTCAAAACCTTTTTAGTGAGTTCGTTGCTCCGTTTGCAAATAAGGCATTAACTAAAAATGGGATAAAGCAAATGGTAAAAGACAAAGAGATTAAATTATTTCCTGCGGTTAGTGCGGCGCTCGATTTATGATTAAAATTGCAAAATGACGTGATTTTAGATGCGTATCTCTGTTGGTTGTTGATTCAAGTTCTGGTAGTTTTGCCAGTTTGAATGTGAATTCATTATCTGCAATATTGTTACGGCAGTTACAAACTGCCGGGATTGGTTAGACACGAGTCGGCTCCGCACAAAGGCCAAACGACAAGACTCGCGCCAGAGGGCAACAGCCGCGACAGACTACCGCGAACAGGTTTCGGAAGTAAATACTTCCTGAATGGCAGGACGAAGGCCATCCTTCGACCAGTGGGACAAGACTCGCGCCAGACGGGTAGCAAAAGTAGTAAAGCGACAGACTACCGAGGAAGCATTTTCGGAAATAAATACTTCCTTAATTGCAGGACGAAGGGCATCCTTCGACCAGAGGGGGAAGGTAAAACCAAAATAGAAACATGAATACACAAGAATTAAATCAGAAATTAATTGCACTACAAATAAATCCGACCTTTTATTCCCTCGACGGCAGAATTGTTGTAGGTCAGGTACTTGAGAAAAAAGATAACAATCTATTTCTAGTCTACAGTGTCGATGATAGGGGAGGGCAATATAATAAGCATGAGTTTGCTAAGGAGGAAGAAGCATGTGAATATTTATACAATTTTTTCCTAAAATATCCAGAGAACTAAGCTTGGTGCAATTAAATCCTGTTCTTTGTAGTCTATCATACCCATTGGAACATTGCGTAAAGTATAGCAGTTCGGTTGAACATCGCCCCCTTCCTCCCACCGTCCAATCAAATATAATTAAAACCACACCCACAACCCAGTCATAATGTGCACCATGCACATTTACCGACGAAGCAACATTTTAATAATCGGGAAGAAAATGGGTAGGTCATTGAAAAGTTTGTATTTATGTTTTAATTTAGGGCTCGTGTTAAATTGAGATTAGAACAGGTGGTGATTGCTGCCTGGCTGGTTTTTACAATTCATTCGTTGCAGATATGGTTATTGGTGATACTTTAGTTGCACTTTTTTCTGAACAGGTGGGCAGCAATCCGGGTGGTTTGGCCCTGAAATCTGGTGGGCTGGAGCTGACTTATGGTGAGCTGGATGCAAAGAGCAACCGGCTGGCCAATTACCTTGTTGCGGCGGGTGTCGGGCCGGGTATTCTGGTGCCGGTGTGTATGGTTCGGCCATTTGATATGGTTGTTGCCATATGGGGGATTTTGAAGGCGGGTGCAGCGTATGTGCCCATTGACCCTGAATTTCCTACGGATCGTATCCGGTATATGACTGGTGATACGGGTGCAAAACTGGTTATCTCTGATTCACAATCTTCACGGTTTTTAGAGGCTGCGGAAGGTAAGAATGTATTGCTGGGCGATCATGATTTTGAGGTTGTTAGGGATAGTCCTACTACGCCCTGTGGCGTTGTAGTGGACAAGGGTGACCTTGCTTATATTATTTATACATCGGGGTCAACTGGGTTGCCGAAGGGTGTGCTTATTGAGCACCGGTCGGCTATTGACTACCTGAGTGGGCTGTTTAACAGGCTCCCTTACGGGTCATGCAAGTCATTTGCCCTGGGGGTTTCGTTTGCTGCTGACTCGGTGATTACCCACCTTTTCGGGTCGGTAATGGCGGGCGGGGCATTGCATGTTTTCCCCAAGGAAGAGTACAACAATGTTGAATACATACATCAATACTTCAATACACATGGTATAGAATGCCTTAAGGCGGTTCCCTCGCACTGGAAATCTTTGTCGCTGAATGGCGTTGAGTTGCTGCCCCGTAAGATCCTTATGTTTGGTGGCGAGGCGCTGTATACTGCCATGATCAGGGATATTATACCACAGTCGGCAAGGGAGTGTATCTTATTGAATCATTACGGGCCTACTGAAACCACTGTTGGGCAGTTGCTGCATGTTATTGACGAAAACAATAACTACGGACATACAATTCCCATTGGCAAGCCGTTTACCGATGCGTA
>CANCOG010000125.1 GCA_947379685.1 Flavipsychrobacter stenotrophus
ATGCCTACCCTACCAAACTGTTTAAAAAATGGTACCAGGCAAATATGCCGGCATTTGGGTGGCTTTCAGATTCTGAGATAGTCGTGATGCTCAATTACGGAAATATGGGTGGGAAGTAATTGTCGGGAGTTCGGTGTAACCCCGACGGCCTCCTGTTTACATAGATATGCACTGAATCAATTTCTCCTTTTTCACTGGCTTTTCCAGGCATTCAACTACATTGGCATATGTTTTTGCCTTTTCGTGGTCAAACGAACTGACGGAAGAGGTAAGAATAAAAACTTTGTATTTCAGGCCGGCTGCTTCCATTTTATCCAAAAAAGCCCAACCAGTCATCCGGGGCATATTCAAGTCAAGGAAAATAAAATCAGGGTCAACAACAGGTATTTCTTTTAAGGCATTAAAAGCGTCGGTAAAGTCAATAACCTTTAGTTCAGGGTCAATCTGCCTGAATAACCGTGTAGCAATAAAGTTATGAATCGGCTCATCGTCAATAATCAGTATTTTCATTCCTTTATTCATTTTGTCGTTTGTTCCGATGTCGTTATCGCTTCTTTGAGTGTATTATCCAGGTCAGTTACTGATTGCTCCATCATAGGGATAATTGTCTCATAAAATTCCTCTTTTTCAACATCTTTTTTCAACAGGAGCAAGCCCATGATCCGCGTTATGGGCTCCCTCAGATTGTGTACATTAAACTGGATAAGGTCTACCAATTTTTTATTTGCCTGGGTAAGGGCCTTTGTCCTGGCCTCTATTACCAGCTCCTGCTCACTCACAAGTTGCGTAATAGTTGCGTTCAATTTCTTCTGGGTACTGAAACTACGGTACAATATTAATGTAACAACAAGTAAAACCCCAATCCCTGACAGGAAAAATACATTTTCATTCCTTCTTTTCGCCAATTCAAGCTTTTCTATCTCTAACTGCTTGTCTTTTAACTCTATTTCGCGGCTTGTTTCCAGGTTGGCAATCTTTACGTTGTTGTCAGAAGAGTATATGGAATCTCTCAGCAAAACACAGGCTTTGTACATTTTCAGCGCTTCTCTATAATTGCCCTTTAGTTCCCATGCTTTCGACAAATCGCTGAAACAGCTATACACGCCATCGAGATTTGAAAGCCCCTTACACATGTCCGTCGCTTTATTAAAATAGGCGAAAGCCTTATCAAGGCTCCTTCGTTTGTCGCGAAGGCTATCGGGTAAAGGGTTGCCGGAAGTATCTCCGCTTACAGACAGGAATACTTTCCCCAGATTACCATATATATTGGCGATATTGTACCTGTCGGCATAAGAGTTATATATTGCGAGTGCCTGATAATTCTTCTCCAATGCTTCAGCATACTGGTGACGTTGGTTATAGACAATACCCAAATCCGCCAATGCAACGGCAACGCCTGCGTCATCGTGCTGTTCTTTTCCTGATACAAGTGCATCCAGGAATTGGGTAAGTGCGTCATCGACTCTCTCCATCTGCAGGTAGACTTGCCCTATATTGATCAGGTTCTTGCATTTTGCAGAAGACAAGCCAGCAGCAACCGCTGCTTCATAAGATTTTTTATAATACAAAAGAGCCTTTTCATAATTCTTCTGAGACTCATAAATCATCCCAATGAATTCCTCCACTTCGTATATTTCCTTGCCCGCATGAAGCCCCTCAACAACAGACAAAGCATCAAAAAGATATTTTAGCCCTTCCAGATTGTTGGCCTGGTAGTAACAGGTAATGCCGAGATTTTTAAGTGCTGACCCTTCTATCTCTTTCGAGTGAATAGCCCTGCCTGTTTCCAATGCAGTTCCAAAACACTTTTTTGCGGCCTCATAGTTCGCCCTGCCTACCTCATTCAGTCCAAAAGAAATATTAGCTCTTCCAATCCCCTTATTATACTGAAGCAATTGAGACAGTTGCAAAGCTTCCTTTGCCAATTCGCAGCCCTTATTGGGGTCATATTCAGGGTATTTCAGGGAAATTGAACAAAGTAAAAGTACCTTGGCGGTGTCTTCTTTGGCTTTTGATAATAGCCGCATCATAGAATCTACACGGGCATCTATTTTCGGCTGGGAAAAAACACGAACCGAAAGCAAAAGGAAAAGCAAAATGCTTCCTGCTGCTACAATAATGCGTCCACGTTCCAAATGTATACCTGCCATTATATTATACCAAACCCTGGGATTACACAGATCGGTCCTGGACGCAACTATTAGTACTATAATGCCATGAAGCAATACTGAAAATCAAAGGCAAGGACAGTAAAAAGTGCAACCGTACAAATATAAACATTTTCGGGCACCCGCTAAATGCCCTTGCGTACATCAAACTCCCTTTTCAGCAATGAAAAACAGACAGAATCTTCTATATGACCATCCTTACAATAATGTTCCCTGAGCGTACCTTCTTCTGTAAAGCCCAATCCGCGTAAAAGTTTAAGCGAAGGAATGTTACGACTGCCTACGAACGCTTCAACCCTGTTTAGGCCCATGTGCTCAAATCCGTATGCTACCACTGCGGCGAGCGCTTCCTTCATAAATCCCTGCTCACGGTGCGCTACCCCGTGCATGCCGTAACCAATCTCTGCACGGCTGTGAGAAACATGCCAGGTGTGGTATCCGCACCGGCCAAGTGCCTCGCCGGTGCTTTTATCAATAAGCAGAAAATGACGAAACAGGATATTATTCATGGTCAGCCCATTGCTGAATTTTCGTTTCTCGGTCGCAACTTCATCAAGGTTATTCAACCCATAGAATTGCATGATCTCTTCGTCGGTACTGCTGCTGTACAATTGCTGTAACACTTCTGGATTCAGCTCTTTAAGCAATAACCTGGGCGTTTCCAGAAAAGAGGATGGGATCGTTATATAGAGAGGATGCATATCCACTTATTTGAGGGTAAAAAATTGAATCAAAAAGAGCAATGCAAGTGCGCAATAGTATTTATGGCCACGTTTTCGAAAATAGCGATATGACAACATTTCTTTAGAACCGTCCCTACTTCACTATCCTTTCACTCACGACACCATACAATGTACGAACAGTAACTACATATTGCCCGGCGCGTAAACTACTAAAATCAATCCGGTTCTTTTCCTGAGCAATTTTTTGGTGGCGCACTTGCCTGCCTGTCATATCAGTGATGGTGTATTCTCCAAGGTCTTCTCCGTCAATGTTCACAAACGTAGTGACCGGATTAGGGTAAACCTTAACTACCGGAATATGCTCACTTACCAGATTCCTGATTCCAGTCGAAGCCCCGGAATACATGGCCTTTCGCGAAAACCAGATATTGAGCGCACCGGTACGCACATCGCCCCAAACTGCACTCAGCGTATCATGGGCCATAACAACATTCATAAAATCGTTACCCGACCCCGAAAGGTAAAGGCTGTCATAAGCCACAATGGCATCAGATAGCCTGAAATTGGCCGAAACATTTGCAGAATCCTTCCACTTCATAGCACCCCAAATCTCCGACTCCTGCTGGTATCCCGTTCCTGGTGCATTGCGCCTGTCGCGCCAGGCAACTACCATATTACCGTGCTCATCAAAATTACCCCATACCAGATCCTGCATTTTCCCGTTACCCACAGCATCATCATTGATTCTTAAAGGTGTATTCCAGGTAGTCCCACCATCAAAAGTTTCAGTACAATAGGCATCAAGGTCACCATGCAGGTTCTGCAACGAAAGAAACGCCAGGTGTTTATTCTTTGTCGGATCGCAAATCAACCGGCCGCCAGCCTTAGCCAGCGTATCGATAGGGCCGCCAGTAGTTACATTATATACTACGTCATAACTAAACGAATTGGCGGGGCCATTTGTGGCCATTATATAACGGGGATACACACTTTCTGATGCCAGGTAAGCCGGATAAACACAATGAAACTTCCCTGCTGAATCGACTGCCGGTGCAGCCATAGGCGCCTGAATAAGATTGCCCACTTTGTAGCCAGTTGAATCAATGTACCGCCAACTACTCCATGTATTGCCATTGTCGACAGATTTTGTAAAATAGGGCCTGTTCGGCACACCTATCCAGGATGGCGGCTTCGTGGTGACACACAAACTATCTGGTGCTGAACCAGTACCCCTGGTGATTGCGAGCCAGGGCCTGTCAATTGGATCCTTGCTGCCATCAGCGAAGCAACTGATCACCAACGAACCGCTCCCCCAGCTTAATCCACCATCTGTAGATTTAGCAATATACACCCCGCCCGAGTCCGGGCTTTGCCGGTAATCAACGTAGCATACATAAACAGTCCCGGTGTGGCCAAAAGCCAATGACACATCCGCTGACTTAAAATTGGGTGATTGGTGTGCAAGTGCTGCGGCAGTACTCCAGGTATTCCCGCCATCGAAAGTGGTCTTTACCTTAATGCTGGTATGCACACCAGGCACATACCCCATCCATGCCACAACCATGTGCAACGGATTAACCGGGTCTACAGCCAGATAAGGCTCACCCTCAAAAACTATCCCTCCCGAAATGTTCTGGTTTTGGGCGAGCACATTTTGCGCATACAATGCTATTATGCACATTACAAGTGCAACAATTCGTTTCATGAAAATATGACTTATAAACGGATAGATAGTTTATTGCGGAACCTGAAACATGAACTACTTTCCTCCGATCATCTTCTTCAACAACTCCTCAGTAGCTTCGGTTTTCTCCCCCGCCTTCTTACCCGTCTCAATAGCTTTAGCAGCCCATAACTTAGCTTCCTTCAAATCACCAGCCTTGTACAATAAGGACGCATAGGTATCCTCGTAGGCGTATTGGGGCTCCTTTTCAACTACTGCCTTCATCCAGCCGCAAGCCTTGGCCAGCGCCTTCTTGTCGGTACACTGTTCATACATTGCCCAGCCGATCGAATTAAAATAGGCTGTGTTATCATAACCTTTACTGATAGCATAATCGTCCATCGCCTCAGTTAGTTTTTCCCAGTTCTTAGTCTCTTTGTAAAATGAAACACTAAAGTAATTTTTTGTTGCTGCCGGTTCCTCCGTAATGTACTTGTCTACACTCTTGAGTACATCGTTTAATTCAGCAATACTATTGTGCTTGATGGCAACGTTCAATTTTCCATTCAACTTAGTACTCAGTACATTATTGACACCTGTAGCACCAAAAAGCATCTTGTATTTAGTAATATTTTCCAGGAAGAAGTTGTTATACTTTTCATTGAGCTTACAACTGGAAATAACCGCCCAGCTCACTTCATTCAACAAGTCCTTTTGCTGGTCGAGAAATGCAACTACCTCTTCCTCTTTGGGAAATTCACGTTTACCATTTCCGGCGAATATCTTTTTATAAAATTCCGGGAATGCCACATCCAGCGTCTGACTATAGCCAGGTACCTGCATATGCTTGTTATTGTCCAGTGCATTGTTCAGCTCCTTCAAAAACTCCGGTGTCTTTTGGTAGCCCGAAGATTGGTAAACATAGTCTCCATCGGCATTAAAAAACATGAATGTAGGAAAACCATTGACATGGTACTTCATGCACATTTTTATGCCCTCGCCCTTTTCCATATCCATCTTTACAGAAATGAATTTGTCATTGAGCAGGGAAATAATACCCGCATCGGTCATGGTTTCTTTATCCATCACCTTGCACCACCCGCACCAGTCGGTATAGCAGTCAATAAATATATACTTGTGCTCGGCTGCAGCCTTAGCCTTTATTTCAGCCCACGATTTATTGTAGTAGTTAACCTCACCCGCATGGGCTACACCTGCTATCAGCATAGCAAACAAGAAAACAGAAAACAGTTTTTTCATATCAATTCAATTTGAAGTTTCAAAAATTTATCCGGAAAAACCAGCCGATAAGAAATACACTATCTCACCTCCACCTTACTCACCGGAAACTGAACATCAGAATCAGTAGCTTTTAGATAATAAACACCCACCGCCAGGTTTTGCAAATCGATGTTAGTTGTTGAAGCTGTAATATTCATTTCCATCACCTTGCGCCCCATGCAATCATACAAACCTGCATTCAACGGATGAGCAAATGAATAACCACTCACCATTAACGTAGCCTGCCCTTGCGCCGGGTTAGGAAAAAGAGCTATAGACGAGTTACCCTGACTAGTGCTTGACACCGACAAAATAGTAGAATCTTGCACTGTAATAACATTCAGGTCATCGAAATAAAAACCCGCATAATTTACTGCTGCATCACTAACCATCTCAAATTGCAGGTTGATCTTTTGACCGAGGTAATCATGCAGATCTATCTCCTCCATCACCCACTGTGGCTGCTGGCCGTCATAGATGGGCTCTGTATGCAATTGCGATGGCGTACCCGGCTTGGTGTACTTCCCGCAAAGAGGCTGCCAGGCAAACGTTCCCGCTGGCGTAGCTTGTGCTGCCATGTAGTCATATGAAGATTCTATGCCCCATTTACAGTGAAAATATAAATAGGCCTGCAACGCATGGCTAAGGTCCACAGTGCTGGTGAGCGCAATGGTGTTATCACTGTTATTAGCATATTTTGCACAACCGGCATTACTCTCTATCGACGCCGGTGCCGAATAGTAGTAGCTGCTACAAATGTCCCACTCAGAGGTTGTCCAATCTGCAAGTGTGTTGGTAGACGGCACTACGTTGCGGAAATACTTGCCATAATACAATTCAATGGTATCACTGATATTATAAAACCCGTTAAACAGTTTCAACTCATACCGCATCTTTTGTCCGTTGGGCGTGCCCGATGCTATGGTATAACTCATAGAATCAACAACCTTTTGCAGCAAAGAAAGCGTCGTATATGTTTGGGGAGCACCGATAATAGTCAGCCAGCTATCGAGTGGCGTCATTGTAACCGTAAAAGTTGCCGTATCAGGGAAACCCAGGCGTTCCAGTGAATAATGCAGGTAGCCATTGGTTTTCGTTAATATCCTTTCATCTGTAGCATTGATCTTGGCAAATGGCAACAACAAGGTGGCAGCATTAATATTGGTCCGCAGGTTATTCTGACAATCAGGAATAATGTTACCTATTGGGGCATAAAACCCAAACTCAGCAAGGCCGGTTTCTGGTGTCATGGCCAATATCTTTTTTTTGCCGGAAGTATCGCCATACATCCAGTCATCGCTATCACCATTGGTTACATACCCAACGGTCTGGTCACCTGTCCCGTATCGGTAAAGTGTATATTGTGTAAGGTACTCACCATAGGAAGAAAACTGAGCCGAGTCGGGTGTCAGCAACGACCCTATATATCCCCATGGATAGATAATATCATTTCCGAAGGTGTGAAAATTCAGGGTTAGCCTAAAGCTGTGGTGCTCTGCAAACCATTTGATAGCCTGAGTCTCAGGTTCAGAAAAACCTGCTGTACCACGGTAGGTGTCGCTGGAGCCCGATGGGCTCGAGCCTATATTGTCATAACCCCAGAAATAACCATAATTACGGTTCAGGTCAACACCATAAGTACCGTCGCTGTTGTGGCGTCTGTTCTTGCGCCACATACCGCCACCCGTCGGGTTGGTACTTATATTATACAGATACCCGTCAGGATTCAGGCAGGGAACGAAGTACAATTCTGTATTATCTATAATGCTCTTGATTTCCGGGTCAGTGGCATAATGCTCGAGCATATACCACAAGTAATAAATGGTAGAAGAAATGGAGCCGGGTTCGCGGGCATGGTGCAGTGCAGTATACAGCATCTGTGGCTTTGATGGCTGGTCAACCGATGGATTATTTGACACCCTGATCCAATATATTGGACGCCCTTCAATAGAATGAAAAGTATCTATTGCCGACCTCGAACTGATAAGCCCGGGATACAGCGTATGCATAGAATCAAGTATATTCAGCAACTCGGTATAAGTAAAGTACCCTCCATAGCTGCCCAGGTGAAAATGCGTCGGTACATCCAGTGTCGGCCCGGCATTACAGGCGGCGCTAGTGGTGGTTTTTAGTCCTTCTTTTTCTTTTTTTTTATTTTGATCGGCGTAATGTTTAGAAACATCTTTTATGATGATCTCCACCCTAAACCCTGCCTTCTTCATATCCCTCAGTTCATGCGCCGAAAAATCAGTAACAAAAAATGTACCCTTTTTGTAGTCGCCATGGTCCACCGCGACACCGAGTGCTGCGAGATCCTTTATGGAATGCCCGCTATTGTCCAGATAGACTTTCGCACGCGAATAAAGTTCAGGTTTCTGCGCAAAACTGCTGTTCACCAGCAGTATAAATACCAGTATAAGGCCTATTGGTTTCATGTCATTGATTATATTCGTTATAAATGTAGGAAAGAATTGGGAAATGATGGGCAAAAAGACATTAACGTAGCTTGACCATTCCTTCTAAAACAAAAGCCATAAATCCCTCCGGATCTATGGCTCAAGTTTTCAACAAGTGTATCTACTCAAAAGTGCTGCTTACGATGCCTGTCTCAAAGGCTCGAACTGCCCGCCCATTATAAGGCCTGGTGTATCTGCCGGAGCGGCCTCAAGTGCGCTCGTTGGCATAATGATCTCCATATCGGTAATATCCTTCAACTGTGGTAATTGCTTTGGAGAATTGATGCCCAGATAATCCATGAAGTTCTTGGAAGTATTGTAAATCAATGGTTTACCCACCATTTCCTCATTACGGCCAGCAATTACGATCAGTTCCTTTTCCAGCAATTTCTGAATGCTGTAATCGGCACTCACACCACGTATATATTCAATTTCGCTCTTAGTTATTGGTTGCTTGTACGCAATAATAGAAAGTGTTTCCATTGCTGCGCTGGAAAGCTTCTTAATGTGCTTTTCACCATTCAGCTTCAATACTGTCTTATGGAAAGCCTTCTTGGTAAGGAATTGGTACCCACCACCTACTTCCATGAGATGGAAAGGATAGTAAGCAGCTGAATACTTTTCCATTATGGCAGAGATGCACGTAGATATACGTTCAGCTTCAATCACCGTTTCCAGTGCCTGACCCAGCATTTCCGTCATTTCTATTTGTGTAAGCGGCCTGTCACTTGCAAATACAAGCGCTTCAACATGTGGCATCAATTGTTCAATATCCATTTCCTGCACCTTTAATTCAATCCCGAAATTAAGACACAGCCCTTTCTCACTCCCTGAAAGTAATACACACCTGTGAATAACTATTTCAAAAACATTGTACACTCCTACAGCGGTAACCCCGGCAAATAATCATCTGCATAGGAACTTTTTATTCAAATCGTATTGAATTTGCCACAATAACACCTGCGCGAGCACGCAGACGTAAGTGCTCCTCTTTCGCCCTGGGAGAAAGGGGGCGGGGCAATGTCATTGGCTTAAGGAAGCCTGGAAGGCTTCAACAACAATAGCCGCCGGTGAAACCGGTGGTTGGCAAACGCAAAACACTAACTCCGAAGGAGTTAAACTATTGTCCGCGAAAATGCACAACGCTTAATTCGATGACATTAGGCCCGGGGAAAGAGACCAGATTGTCCATCTGCAACCAGATTAAACATTAAAAATCAACTATTTAATATTAAGTTAACCACTCCCTAACAATGTGGTTATATAATAATCGTCCTTTTGTATAACTAAATATCCTGCCTGGCGCATTCATGGCAAAAAGAGAAGTAGATATCCTTATCTTATCCGACATACACCTGGGCACCTACGGCTGCCATGCTCGCGAATTACTCCAGTATCTGAAAACAATAAAGCCAAAAGCTGTAGTGCTGAATGGCGACATTATTGATGTATGGCAGTTCAGCAAAAGATATTGGCCATCGTCTCACATGATGGTTGTAAAACACCTGATCGGACTCATTGCCAAGGAAGTTCCAGTATATTATATTCCGGGCAACCACGACGAAATGCTGCGCAAATTCAAAGGGTTCAATCTGGGTTCCCTCAAGATAACGAACAAACTCTCCCTCAAGGTGAACAATTCCAGGGTATGGATATTTCATGGAGACGTATTCGATGTGGTCATGCAGCACAGCCGGTGGCTGGCCAAATTAGGTGCTGTCGGCTATGACACACTTATCCTCATCAATAGCTTTATTAACTGGTTTTCCGAAAAAATGGGCCGCGGAAAAATATCCCTTTCCAAGAGGGTAAAAAACAGTGTAAAAAGCGCCGTAAAATTCATCAACAAGTTCGAGGACACCGTATGTAATATCGCTGCAGAAAACCATTACGACTACGTGATCTGCGGGCATATTCACCAACCAGAAATTAAACACGTGGTCACCGAAAAAGGTAGCGTTACCTACATGAACTCCGGCGACTGGATAGAGAACCTCACGTCCCTGGAATACAACAAGGGCGAATGGACTATATACAATTACCATAACGACCCCGTTGCACAAGCTGTGGACATTGAAAAGAAAAAACAATCGAAAGAATCCGCAAAGGCACTGATGGATAGCCTGCTGATGGAACTAAATATCAATAATCACTTCCCGAATGGTGCGACCGGACTGGAAGCTGCATAACAATACCTTAATCAATAAATCTCGTGAAAATCCTGTTTGCCATTCAAGGCACTGGTAACGGCCATTTGAGCCGTGCCCGTGACATATACCCGGAACTGTCGAAATATGGTGAGGTCGATGTGCTGGTAAGCGGCATACAAGCCGACGTAGCCCTGCCCTGGCCCGTAAAATACAAGATCTACGGCATGAGTTTCATCTGCGGGAAACATGGAGGTGTTGATATTCTGGCTACAGCGTCCAAACTAAAACTATTCAGGCTATTAAATGATATTCGCACACTTCCGGTAGAGCAATACGACCTCGTGATCAATGATTTTGAAGCCGTTTCGGCCTGGGCCTGCCACCAAAAGAAATTACCCTGCATCTCGCTCAGCCACCAGTGCGCAGTGTTACATAAAAATGCGCCAAAACCAGCATCAGTTGACCCAATGGGCAAGCTCGTGCTCGAAAAATATGCACCCGTTACCGCAGCCTATGGATTTCACTTTAAAGCCTTTGGTGAACATATCTACACCCCGGTTATCCGCCAACAGATTCGTGAACTGGAACCAACCAACAAACAAAGGTCACTACA
>CANCOG010000126.1 GCA_947379685.1 Flavipsychrobacter stenotrophus
GTCTTTGTAAAACTTTCTGAAAATTTTCTGACAAAAAATTTTTAGTTTTTAAAAATCATCCTTAGCATTGCACTCCCAAAACAAAGTTCGATGGTGTAACGGTAGCATTACAGTCTCTGACTCTGTCTGTCCTGGTTCGAATCCAGGTCGAACTACTAAACATAAAAGCCTTGCTCTGCAAGGCTTTTTTGTTTTTTTCTGTAGTAAGTGAGATATTTTTGCACATGCGAATTATGGTGCCACATAAAATAACTTTTTGGTTATTTATTATTTTGTTTTCGGGGAATATACAGGCTCAGGATAATTCAGAAAATGAAAAAGTAGCCCTAAGCTATTTGGGATACAATCCATTCAATAGTCTCACAGACTCCAGCCTTGCCCGCGACATAGATAGCATGTTATTTGATTGTCTGGATTCATCCGGAGCGAAAACAATAAGCGAAATCGCCTGCTATTACAGGCTTACCGAAGCAGTAGACACCAAAATAAGAATGGAATATCTAATATTATACGCCAAATTAGATAGCACCGACAAGTCCCTTTTTAAAATGACTGAAAACAGGTGGAATAGTTATTTTAAGGAGGAGAAGGCATTTCTTTACAGTGTATTTTATACCTGGCCAAATAAGGGCAAGTATCAGCATGGTAGAGAACATTCGACAGCACAAGCGGAATGGCTATTTAAAATAGCCAGACAACGGTTAATTGCTCTCAGAGTTTTTGGCAGAGAGATTTGATTGTACGCTCCAGAATCATTTACTTGATATTTTCTTCAATATACATATCGCAGTAGACAAAGTTTTTTATGCATCTCGAAAAGCTGTCATTAAGGACTATCAAAAAATGCAGAATCTGTTTTTCTTAGTCTACCCCAACAAATTCAATAAAAACTCACCCTAACTTTTAGCTACGGCGGGCGCGGCAATCAGTTTGCAATGAGGTGGAGTGTTCGAGATGTTTGAGCGGCAAAGAACTGCGTATCATTAGTACCTATATTTGTCGCTGCTATGACACGGGTTTTCCTATTACGTCTGCAATTTTCTCATGATTAAAATATGCCATTGTATCGCTCTTCTTATATTCCTACAAGGTTTGCCGGTTTACGCACAACGGCAAATACCTGTAAATATGCGGGGTTTCTATGAAAATGATGAAAATGCTATAGATAAAAATTTTGATGAAGCTCATGTGATGCTGGATGCGGACAGCCTAAAATATATTCCCTACTGCCAGGACGATCTCTACGGTTTTGTCGATAAACTTACAATGGCGTGGAAAGTGAAGCCAAAGTACAATCATGTTGTTGCGGTATACCCAGAGGGGGCAATTGTCGGGTTAGACGGAGGATATGGATGGGTACAATTTAATGATACATTTGTGGTTGGCCCCTATTTTAGCAGTTTTGAAAAAGAGGGGAATGTTTATCATGGTATGATGCGGAGTGTCGACACTTCGATTGAGAACTCCTACAGTTCTTTCACAGAGAACTATTATTTCACTGAAAAAAAATACCTGTTCACGGCATGGGCGCACAAGCAGCAAACGTTTTCAGGTAGCGATACTATGGCCTGGTTCAGGTATGGCGATACGTTTTCGGTATATGGAATCAGTGGAGCCTTACTTAGAAAAATACCTTACGAAAAGTCGAAACTGTTTATTGGCACATATAATAACTGTCTTGTGTATCTTGAAGGGGCTGAAAAACCTTTTTATTTTACATGGTATGACTTACAAGGCAATCTGAAATACAAGATATTGTCTCCTGACGATCGTTCAGTGCATATTGTGCGCTGTCTGAACGATTCAGTGTTTGCGTTGATAGGGGAGGATCGTGTTCTTTTTGAGAAGAACCAGGATATGTTTTACACGTTCACGATATCAAACGGGATGCTTTTTTCAGGTATGGATTATGCCTATGCCAACTTGTTTAAAGAAGGTAATATGATTGTTGTTCATGATATATTTAGCGATAAGTTTGGTTTGCTTTCGGGTAACGGTTTGTTGAAAGTTCCGTGCAGGTATTCCTATATCGGTTCGTTTATTAATGGTGAGGCTGCTTTTGCCGACACTACAACGCAAAAGATTGGTTTTATTGATGGAAATGGAAAAGTCGTTGTTCCACCGGTATTTGAACCACATAATAAAAACCGGTTACAATTTTTTAATAAGCCGATGCAATACGGTGAAGGACTTTGCGCGGTATTATTGGGGTATAAGCAGAAACAGAAATCAGATAATTTACAAGAGCGCAAATTTGGATATGCAGACCGGTCAGGAAAAATCGTTTTGACTTTACCTGACACCATTTCGTATTCCGGTAATTTTTCTGATGGTGTTGCTCCGGTTATTTCTGAGAACAGAAAGGTAGGGTTTATCGACAGGCATGGAAAAATTGTCATTCCTTTTAAGTATGATATTTATGTTGAAGGCGCATATCCATTTCCACAAGTTGTCATTCCGTATTTTTATCATGGATACGCATATATAAAAGCTTCAGGTGGTTATATCGACCGTGCGGGCCGTGAATACTTTTCGGGCAAACATAAGAAAGTGGAACATGGCTTTAGCCATTAAAGAGCCTGTTTTATGGCTGATTTCCTCGGGATTGAGTTTGGCCTTTTCAAACTCAACGGGTAGTATTTTGTACGCCCACGCAATACTGGTTGGAATTCTATTTTTATTTTCCTTTTGCTAAATTCCACTTATATTTGCAAAGTACTTGAGTAGTCAAGTACTTTGCAAATATATTTTTATGGAAATGATTCAGGCAAATTTGAGGTTTGTACTTACGCTATCACGTGCCCAAGCGGTGATCAACAGGAAATTCGACGGAAAATTAAGTGCTCATGGGGTGAGCTTAAATGACTTTATAATTCTCTTCTATTTAAATGAAGCTCCCGGTTCTAAATTGCGGCGCGTAGATCTTGCAGAAAAGATTGGGGTGACTGCATCAGGAGTAACCAGAATTCTGGCACCTATGGAAAAACTTGGTTGGGTAGGGCGAGAGGCAGATGAGCGTGATGCCCGAATCAGTTATGCAGTATTGCTGGAAGCAGGTAGAAGACTTTTTGAAGAATCTTTGAAAACCGCAGAATATGCTGCCAATGAAACGCTTTCAGTTTCAAAAATTAAAAAGATGGAGCTGCTAAATGAAGCAATGGCGGAGATTTTTGGTCGCATTTAGCAGTAATAAAGCAAAAATTTAGAAATTCAAAATAGAAGTACATATGGTAGAAAAATACCTTGCCCCAAACCAGGAGGCAGTAAAGGATTTTATCATGAGGAAAATTGAAGGCCCTGTGGTAATGCTCAACCTCCTCAGGTTCCGGGACGTTGCCGACTATACCGAGGCACCTCATCTTGCACCGGAGCAGCCCATTTCCGGGGCTGCTGCTTATGAATTGTATATTCAGCATACTTTGCCCATGCTCCATAGTTCAGGGGGAGAAGTTGTGTTTTCGGGAAAGGGTGGGGCATATCTAATCGGCCCGACCGACGAGCGTTGGGATGCAATGCTGCTGATCAGGCAGGAAAGTACCGAGCGGTTCATCGCATTTGCCTCCGATCCCGAATACCTGAAAGGAATGGGGCATCGCACGGCTGCTCTGGAGGACTCGCGCTTATTACCACTAATTGAAAATATTGGTTGACATCAATTTTTTCAGAGGCAGCTAAGAACACAAAAAAAAGTTGCTCCTTTTTAGGGGAGCAACCGTATATTCATTTGTTTGTGTTTGTTGATTATCTGCGACCACCCGGGCGCTCTGTTTGTGCTGGCTGAGGCCTTGGAGCAGGTTGCGGGGCTGGCTGTGGCCTTGGCTGTTGCTGCTGAGGAGCCGGTGCAGGCTGCCTTTGCTGCTGTGGCGGAGGGTTGTAACGCTGTGGTTCAGGTCTGCTTTGTTGCTGCGGAGGATTGTTATGTTGTTGTTCCTGGCGCGGTTGCTCCTGACGTGGCTGCGGTTGTGGCTGATTATTCCTCGGCTGTTCCTGTTGCGGGTTAAAACGCTGTGGCTCAGGGCGGTTTTGTGGCTGAGGATTACGTTGTGGTTCAGGGCGGTTTTGCGGTGGGTTAGCAGGTTGTGCCTGGCGATTGTCCTGTTGTGGATTAAAACGCTGTGGCTCAGGGCGGTTCTGTGGTTGCACATTACGTGGCTGGTCCTGGCGGTTATCCTGCTGGGGCTGATAATTGCGGCCTTGTTCTGCCTGGTTAACCGGCTGGTTTCTGTTGATGCCGTTGCGTCCAGGGTCTGCCTGATTAGCTGGCTGAACATTGTTGCGTCCTCCTGCATTGTTATTCTGCTGTTGGGTGTAGTTAGTTCCTGTTCCTACCGTATTTGCAGGGTCTGCATTTCCAGCTCTGTTCTGCCTCTGTATCTCCTGCCTGAAGGTAGGAACAACACTATGGTTGTTTACAGGTGCTGATTGTGGTCTTCCAATACCAACTGGTGCAGTTACAACGTTTGTTGGCCTAGCAGAATTAACTGTACTATGGTTAACCTGTGGACGATAGATGTTAACAGTATTCTGTTGTATAGAAGTTGTACCGGGTCTGCCAGACTGATTTACACGGTATACCTGTACTGGCTGGTGTGTAACCTGCTCAATTGTGCTTGCCCTCGGCCCGTAGTTATACTGCACGTGGGTGTGGTTGTCGGTATATACGTTGTTGATAATGGTAGTCTGCCTGATATAGGTGTGGTTGTAACCACGGTCATTCCAATAATTGTAGTGATCATGCCTGTACATATACCTTGGATTGGTAAATGCCCACCAGTTGTCAGGACAACCGTAATTAGATCCTACATAATATCCGGGAGAAAGGGGAGCCCATCCGCAATAGCCGTGGCCAAACCTCCAGCTCACCCAGGCCGGAGCCCATTCGTAACCTGGCACCCAAATCCAGCCATAATAAGGATTGAATGTCCAGCGGCCATAGTGATACACAGCCCAACCCCATGGGTCATCAGATATCCAGGTATTTCCATATTCGGTCATCGCCCAGTAGCCGCGGCTACCATAAGGGCGGAAATCCCCACCTTCGTTAGGTACCCAAACATTGCCATATTCAGGGTCATAAACCCACTGACCATAAGGAGAAAGTTCGTCGTAAAAGGTTTGATAAGAAACGGTAATATCTTGTGCCTGAACCTTGCTTCCGGTAGAAGTAATCAGCAATACACTCAAAAAAGAGATGGTTGCCAGGCTGTAAATCAGCTTTTTCATGTTTGAAAGTTTTCTTGTTAATGTATTGAGGAGCCGTCGATTTTGATAAAAGCCCTGTACAAAATACTGTATTTCAATAATGATGCCACAAATTCTGTTTTGGTATAAAAAAATCCCCGTGTGAACGGGGATTTTGAAAGTTTTAACAGTCGACTAAGCAACCAATGCTTCTTTAAGTACATCGGCCATAGTGCTGCCTATATTGGCCGGGCTGTCAACTACATGAATGCCACAGGCGCGCATAATATTCATTTTTGCAATAGCCGTATCATCGGCTCCGCCAATGATAGCACCCGCATGTCCCATACGGCGGCCTGCAGGAGCAGTTTGGCCGGCAATGAAACCAACAACTGGTTTGCGCATATTGTCTTTCAGCCAGTTAGCAGCTTCAGCTTCCATATTGCCACCAATTTCACCTATCATTATTATGCCGTCAGTTTCAGGGTCGTTCATCAGCAACTCAACTGCTTCGCGTGTTGTTGTACCAATGATTGGGTCACCACCAATGCCAATTGCAGTTGAAACACCTAATCCAGCTTTCACAGCCTGATCAGCAGCTTCATAGGTCAGAGTTCCCGACTTTGAAACAATACCTATACGCCCTGGTTTGAACACGAAACCTGGCATGATGCCAACTTTAGCTTCTCCAGCTGTGATAACGCCAGGACAGTTTGGGCCAATCAGCCTTGCATTCCTTCCTTTAATATATTCACGGGCTTTAACCATGTCCTGAACAGGAATACCTTCGGTAATACAAATGATTACTTTAATACCAGCATCAGCAGCTTCCATAACCGCATCGGCAGCAAATGCCGGAGGCACGAATATGATCGAAACGTCAGCTCCTGTAGTATCTACAGCATCTTTTACAGTATTAAATACAGGCCTGTCGAGGTGAAGGGTGCCGCCCTTCGCAGGAGTAACGCCGCCAACTACGTTGGTGCCGTATTCTATCATTTGTGTAGCATGAAAAGTGCCTTCAGTACCGGTAAAACCCTGTACAATTACTTTGGAATCTTTATTTACAAGAACAGCCATGAACCAGTGTTGTTTAAATTTACGCGTGCAAAATTAAGCTAATTGAGCGCAATTACAAGGATTTTATTGGGAAATGCAGAAAGAATGGGACCTGTCTGAATCCGCATCAGCATTTTCCCGGGAGGTTAAGTTATATGCAGCCTGCTAAACGGCTAAAAGAGTAGGCGGATGCTTATGTTTATTAAATGTAATGTTATATCAATTTCTCAGAAACTGCCAGCTTGATTAAAGCAGCTGTATTCTTTACATCGAATTTCGTGATCATGTTTTTTCGGTGAGAATCAATAGTGGTTACATTTAAGAAGAGTTTTTCGGCAATTTCGGTGTTCGTCAACCCGTCGGCTATTAATTCCAGCACTTCTTTTTCCCTCCTGGTAAGTACTGGCAGGGATCTTTCAGGCTTATTATGCTTCAGGATCTCTGACACTGTATAATTTACATACGCTTCTCCCTTCATTACTTTTTTTATTGCAGTTATCAGTTCGTGCTTGCTGGCATCTTTCAGCAGGTAGGCTTTGGCGCCGTTTTTCATCATTTTTTTGATAATGCTTGGTTGGTCCGATGAACTAAGGCCTATTACGCGGATATCCGGATAAAGTTCTGAAAGTTTGCTACACAGTTCAATGCCATTCGTTTCCGGGAGGTTTATGTCCATCAGCAGGATGTCGGGTTTGTTCGACTTCAAATGTCTCCAAAGATCTGCCGGCGTTTTTGCACTGCCCGTCCAGTGGATTTCCGTATCATCTTCGAGCAGGGACTTGATGCCCTGTATGATCATTTCATGATCATCAATAATGAATACCTTTATCATAATGAAATGTCAGGAATGTTTATACTAACAGAAGTTCCTTTTGCACTATCCGAATGAACGTCAATTGTACCCTTTAAATAAGTTACCCTGCTTTGCAAAATGGAGTAGCCAATGCCAGGAGCCCCTTTCAATGAATTCACCTCAAACCCCTTTCCGTTGTCTTCAACAGTAATGCTCAGTGCATTATTTTCAAAAATGAGTTGAATCAGTGCTGTTGTAGCCTGGGCATGTTTCAGAATGTTATTGCTCAATTCCTGTATCATACGGTAGACCGGCCCTGCAACGTTCTTTGGAACTTTTTCATCATTCATGTTGAACGATTGATAGGTGAAAAGCACCTTTGAATTGTTGTTTATGTTGATACAAAAATCGTTAAGTGCAGTATCTAATCCAAATTTTACCAGGGCTTCGGGCATCAGGTTATGTGCTACCCTGCGAAGCTCATGAATGGACATATCTATCATTGCCATACTTTTTTCAAACGCATTTGAGCTGTCTTCCGAAAGAACAAGGTTATCTTTTACATTTCCGAAGGAGTATTTTGTACTCAATAAAATGCCTGCAAGCCCATCATGTAGGTCTGTGGCCATTCGCTTACGCTCTTCTTCCTGCCCCTGGAACACAGATTGCACTGCCAGCAACTGTTTTTCCTTTTCCAGTTCGGAAATCCGTTGTTTTTTCAATGCATCATCACTCTTCAGTAACTGGTTCTTTTGCCTGTAATTGCGGTAGGCTAGAAAACTGATCAGCAAAAGAAACAATATCATTCCCCCCAAAATTATGTTTGTCTGACGCTGGTGTTGCATGGTCAGCGCCTGGATTTTCTTATCCCTCGTTAGGCTGTCAATCTCTGATTGCTTTTTATTAACCTCATATTCCGTTTGTAGTTGCTGGTTGTATTTGAGGATCTTATTGGAGAAGTATATCTTTTGCAGAGAATCGAAAATTCGCTTAAAATGGCGAAACTTTAATAAATTTCCATCAGCCAATTGTATTTCGCTAAGTGTCGAATAGATATCCCGTTCGGTTGCTGTGTGAATTTTCTGGCTATCGAGAATTTTCAACGCAGACAGTGCAAAGTTATTTGCCGTGGCGTAATCTTTTTGATTGAAAGCTATAATTGCCCTGTAATGATGAGCTATCGCAAGCCCTTCAAAAAATTGAACGTCCATCGCGAATTGCTGCATTGTATCCAATAAAGCCTTCACTTCATTGTCGCGATCTTTTTGTAAGAGCGAATTTACAATACTTCCCAGCGCATTGACCTGAGTGAATTTGTCATTTAGTTTTCTACCGATGGCATATTGTTCCCTGGATAATAGTAGCGCACTATCGTATTTATTTGCTCCCTGAAGCAGTGCACTCAGGTTCGCCAGTACTAAAGCCTTAGGCATGAGTTGATTTGTTCGCTCGCAAAAAGCGAGTGCTTTCATTCCGAATGTAAATGCCTTTTCAGGTTGCTCCAGCTCAACGTACATGCTCAGCAAGTTTCCATAGTTTATTGCCAGATTTTCGTTATTTAAATTGTTGTTTAGTTTTTCGTAGATATCGATGGCCAGCTGGTAGTACTTCAGTGCTTTTTCAGGGTTTTCAATTTCTGAGTAAACGGAGGCCATATTACTGTATGCTATTGCAAGGTTAAATGGTTTGTCCATTTTCCTGCTTAGTGCTGCCAGAGCTTCACAATAGAACAGGCACGAATCGTGGTTCGATAACATGCCGTAATGGCCGCTCATCTGGATAAGGTAACTTACAGTGCCGCTGGTATCGTTATTTTTTTCGCTCAGCAACCCTCCTTTTCGGTTATACATCAAAGAAGAATCTGGATTGTTCATCCTATATAAGTACGCGATAGCAAAATAAACCTCAGGATTTAATTTAGATTCAGTTGTTTGTCTTACAACTGCTTTTAAACTATCGACTTCCCTTACCCATTGCTCCTGGCCATTTGCAGTAATGGAAAATAATACAAAAAATGATATGCAAAATAATAATCTCATAACTAGTACTTCTAAAATGACATTCTAAATTATAGTATTTCGGGATGTAAAGATGTGTAAAAGAAAATTAATTTAAATTCCCCTTTTTAGGGGAGCCCGTTGTTTTTTGCCAGATTTACTTTTGCCAAACTGATTCTACCGGGTTCGGGCAAGCAACGAGGATATATAAAATATTTTTATTTTCATTGAGTGAATAGCTGATTACCGGAATATTAATTAACAACCGTTGATAAAAGAAAATAATTTTTCGCCCCACCTTCAATACCTTTGCGGGCTTTAAAAAATATTAATTATAAATACTATATTGGCTTACCTGAATAAAACCACACACATGAAAAGATTATTATTTTTGCTCAGTTTACTTATTCTGGCTCTGCACAGCTTTGGGCAAGTTATCACAACTATAGGCGGCAACGGCACATACAGCAACAGCGGCGATGGCGGGTTTGCGACTGCAGCGGCTATTACCGAGAGCCGTGGTATTTACGTTGACAAACTAGGTAATACCTATTTTGCAGATGCGAACAATTATGCTATCAGAAAAATAAGTGTTTCCGGGATAATTACAACAGTTGCAGGTATTTTTTCAAGTGGCTTTTCCGGCGATGGCGGGGCAGCAACTGCCGCCCAGTTGACATATACTTATGGGGTTACGATGGACACATCAGGCAACCTTTATATCAGCGATAACGGGAACAGGGTCCGCAAGGTGGCCATCAACGGTATCATTACCACGATAGCCGGCACCGGCGCAGCTACTTCATCCGGTGATGGCGGCGCGGCCACAGCAGCGTCTATTAATTTGCCCACAGGCATGACTTTCGACCGCACAGGAAATCTGTACATTGCCGAGCGCAACGGCTGCCGTATTAGGAAGATAACGCCTGGCGGCATTATTTCAACGGTGGCAGGCACAGGCAGTGCTAGTTTTGGCGGTGACGGTGCTGCAGCTACCAGTGCCAGTATTGCTTACCCCGAAGCTATAGCGTTTGACACTGCCGGCAATCTCCTTATTGCCGATAATAATAATAACAGGATAAGGAAAGTAAGTACTTCGGGTATAATCTCGACGATAGCGGGTACGGGCACTGCAGGCTCTACCGGCGATGGAGGCGCTGCAACTGCTGCAAAATTCACAAACCCCGGCGGCATTGCTGTTGATGCCAATAACAATATATATGTAGCGGCTAATGCGAAAGTAAGGCGAATCAATTCATCAGGTACAATCAGTACGTTTTGCGGTACAGGCACTGCATCCTACAGCGGTGATGGCGGCCAGGCGACGGCAGCCCGTATTAATGGTGCGGGAATAACCATTGATGCTGGCGGTAACTTGCTGCTATCGGACTTTGGCAATTCAAGGATACGCAGGGTGACCGTATGCGCACTGCCGATAGTACAGGAAATCAGCGGTTCAGTTCCCGCTTGCACATCAGGGACTAATACCCTTTCCGACTCTACCTCGGGTGGGTCCTGGAGTATTTTATCGCCAGGCAGTGTGGCTACAATCAGTTCGGGTGGAGTTGTTACAGTAACTGCTTCAGGAACTTCTTTTGTAACCTATTCAGTACACAATAGCTGTGGTACAGCAGGCGTTTCAAAGGTGATCACATCTGCTACTAGCCCCAACGCAGGAACCATCAGTGGTTCCGGTCTCGTTGCCGTAGGAAGCTCCATGACTTTGGTTTCAACCGTTAGCGGCGGTACCTGGAGCTCCTCAAATACCTCCATCGCCTCTGTAAATTCTTCAACTGGCTCAGTTATGGGCACAGGAACGGGCAGTGTTACTATTTCTTACGCCGTAACAAACAGCTGTGGCACGAA
>CANCOG010000127.1 GCA_947379685.1 Flavipsychrobacter stenotrophus
GGAGATTATCTTTTTATCGACCATCAACTTAACCCGGTCATACTCCAGTTCTGCGATTCGGGTTTCAGCTTTTACGCTGTTTAAGACAGCCCTTGCCTTGGCAACTTCGGCCTTATATTCATTATCTCCTATTCTAAACAATACCTGCCCCTTTTTCACCCTTTCCCCTTCATCTACATTTATTCCATCTAAAAAGCCCGATATTTTACTTCTTATCTCTACATTCCGGATTGCCTGAATATCGGAAACATAAAGGCGATCAAGTTCAACGAGTGAAGTTTCAATGGTAACCACAGGTACTTCAATCGGCTTTGCAGTGTTTTTGTTATTAGATCTGTCCTTACACGAAAAAAATAACACCCCAAGTAAACACAGGGGAAGCATCAGATTATAGCGCATGATGTTCTATGAAAATATTAAATAAAAGATTACAGTCCACCCGACGGGCAGACCATTTTTATTGACTCACTTTTATTGAATAAACCTAAAACAACGTGTACCTGAAGAGAAAAATATAATAGGAGGGCCGTGGAGAATCGCGATAATAAATCGGTGTATTGACTAAATCGCGAGTAGTGGCAGTTGTAATTTCCTCCGGCAGCGGTGTGCTCCTGAAAAATACGGCAAATGAATTCCGCCTTCTGATTATTTGCTTGCCGTGCTTATGAAAATGATGACTGGTAAACCTGAGGTCCTTTACAGCGCCCGTGAAAACTCCCCCAATTGTTGCGTGCTGCTGTTCTGCAGCAAATGGCATTGATATATCCGCAACAGACACGCGACCGGCAAATAGAGAAAAACTAAGCACACACGTCAACAGGAATATTCCTATTAACCGTATGCCTGACGATATTTGTAAATGTGGCCGCATCTGCAAAATTATAGGCGTAAAAGTATACTATAGACCTCAAAAAAAAAGCTAAAACCATTTTATTTCATCGGCCGGAAACTGCAGACAACGAACATTAGCAAACATATACAAAGCGAAAGACATGTATTGGCGCAATTGTGTTAACTGTACTCACGCCTCCAATTTGTTCATTTAATAAGGAGCGATGCACACTTTTTATTTTTGACTTTTTCCTTTTGACTTGCCTCTGGTATTCCCCATTTCAACTTTTAGTTTAACTTTGTTTGAAATATTTTAAACAAAATTGGACCAATATCGCATAAATGACCTCGAAAGGCTAAGCGGAGTTAAAGCGCATACCATTCGCATTTGGGAAAAACGCTACGGACTTATCACACCTTCACGTACCGCCACAAACAGGCGCTATTACAACGGCGACCAGTTACGCCGGCTCATGAATGTAGCAATGCTGCTGTCGCAGGGATACAAAATATCTAATCTGGCCGAACTAACCGACAGCCAGCTTACCCATCACATAGAACAACTGCACAATGCTCCGGGGGCCGATATTGTTTGCGCTGCTTTGATACACGACCTGACAACAGCAATGCTGGGATTTGAAGAAGCTGGATTTGATAAAGCATTCCAATCTGCGCTTGACCAGTTCGGGTTTTCTGAAAGCATGCTCAGGGTATTCTATCCCTTTTTAAAGAAGACCGGCTTGTTGTGGCGGGTCGATAAGGCCCAGCCCGCAGAAGAGCATTTTGCAGCATGCATTATCAGGAACAAAATCATTGCACTGACAGCGCAACTGCCATCAACAGATCAAACTAAAGATAAATTTATGTTATTCCTGCCCCCTGGCGAGTGGCACGAGATCGGACTATTGTTCGCTAATTACCTGATTCGGGCCGCTGGATCACCCACTATTTACCTGGGGCAAAATGTACCCTATCAGGATATCAGCAAAATCGCAAATTCGATCCAACCCAATTTTCTGCTCACCTTTTATATTACCCCCAAGCCTAAAGACGAATTGAATAAAGAGATCGCATCGCTTACGGCAAGCGCCCCTGTTGCGCAAGTGCTCATATCAGGAGACGTGGAACAATTGCATGGGATTGGAGACGAAGCAAATAATGTTACTATTCTATATGATGTTGAGAGTCTCTTAAAATTCCTGTAATCTTTTTTTAATTGGTTGCTATACCTTAGTTTTGTTTAAAATTTCCAACAAAAATTTAAACAATTGTCGAAGGTATCAATAATAGGAAGCGGTTTTGCTGGATTATCTGCTGCGTGTTTCGTGGCAAAAGACGGCCACAACGTCACCGTTTTTGAAAAAAACGAGACTATTGGTGGCAGGGCACGTGCGTTTAGCGCCAATGGTTTTACCTTCGATATGGGCCCCAGCTGGTACTGGATGCCCGACACATTCGAGCAATTTTTCGCACATTTCAATAAAAAGCCTTCCGACTACTACAACCTCGTTCAGCTCGACCCGGGGTTTCAAATGGTCTTTGGGCCCAACGACGCACTCTCAATTCCTAAAGACAAAGACGAGCTCTACCAGTCCTTTGAAACAATTGAAAAAGGCAGTGCAGATAAACTCAGGAAATTCCTGGCAGAAGCAGAATACAAGTATACCGTAGGCATGAAACAAATGGCCTATAAACCATCGTTCAGCTGGCTGGAATATGCCACTCCCGAGGTAATAGCCAGCGCAGCAAGGCTGCAGATGTTCAGTTCTGTAAGCAGCCATGTGCGTAAATATTTTAAAGATGAGCGACTTATAGCGCTCATGGAGTTTCCTGCGCTCTTTCTGGGAGCAATAGCCCGCCAGATTCCGGCGCTCTACAGCATGATGAACCATGCTGCACTTTCACTGGGTACATGGTATCCCATGGGAGGAATGGTAGAAATTATCAAGGCCATGCATAGCCTGGCCGCAGAATTAGGTGTACAATTCAAAACAAATGACCCCGTTACCGGAATTACAATCAAAAACGGATCAGCTTTTGGGCTCAGCACACAACTAAGTTATATACATACCGACGGAGTAATTGCCAGTGGCGATTACAACCACATTGAACAACAATTGCTCCCAGCTGAGTTCAGGAACTATACCGAGGCTTATTGGCAAAAGAGAACCTTCGCTCCTTCAAGCCTGATCTTCTACCTGGGAGTAAATAAAAAGATAAAGAAGCTCATACACCACAATCTGTTTTTCGATACTTCGCTCGATGAACATGCCCGTGAGATCTATGAAAACCCGCAATGGCCAACCCAGCCACTGTTCTATGTTTGCTGCCCTTCAAAAACCGACCCATCGGTCGCGCCCGAGGGAATGGAAAACCTGTTTATTCTTATGCCCATTGCACCCGGACTTACTGATACGCCTCAAATAAGGGAAAAATACTTCAAGCTATTAATAAAACGCCTGGAGTTCCTCTGCGGCGAAAGCATTGAACCCCATATTGTGTATCATAAAAACTATTGTATCAATGACTTCGTAAATGATTATAATGCCTACAAGGGCAATGCCTATGGCCTTGCAAATACCTTGCGGCAAACAGCGGTATTAAAGCCTTCTTTAAAAAACAAAAAAATAAGCAATCTGTTCTATGCCGGACAGCTGACTGTGCCAGGCCCTGGCGTGCCTCCTGCACTAATATCTGGTCAAATGGCCGCTGAACAACTTTTAAAAAAATTAAAAACGTCGTAACATGAAGCAGTTGTTTGATCAGGTTTCACTTGCTTGCAGCAAAATAACCACTACCACTTATAGCAGTAGCTTTTCTATTGGCATCTACTGCCTGCAAAAGCCATTACGCGCACCCATATATTCTATCTACGGCTTTGTACGGTTTGCCGATGAAATTGTAGACACCTTCCACGACCATAACAAAGTAGAATTGTTCAATGAATTTAAAGAGGAAACCTGGAAGGCAATTGACCGTAAGATCAGCTTGAACCCTATCCTCAACAGCTTCCAGCATGTCGTTCACCGCTTTGGTATAGAACGCGAATTGATCTCATGTTTCCTGCAAAGTATGGAAACCGACCTTTCAGTGACTGGCCATTCATTCGAAACATACAATAATTATATATTGGGCAGTGCAGAGGTAGTGGGGCTCATGTGCCTGAGAGTTTTCACCAACAACGATAATAACCTGTACGAGCAGCTGAAACCTGCCGCCATGAAACTTGGAGCAGCTTTTCAAAAAGTGAATTTCCTAAGAGATATAAAAAATGATTACGAACTGCTCGGCCGTACCTACTTTCCCGGCGTCGACTTTTCTTCCTTTTCAGAATCAGAAAAACTGAAAATTGAAAAGGATATTCACGACGACTTTCAAACAGCATTTAACGGGATAAAAGCACTTCCCCGAGACTCCCGTTTCGGCATTTATGTGGCCTATGTTTATTACCGGTCGCTCTTCAACAAAATTAAAAAAGTGCACCACTCCACCATTATGGTTGAAAGGGTAAGAATTTCGGGACCGAATAAGCTCAGGCTTTTGCTAACTTCGTACTTTAAACACAGTCTTAGTATATTATAAAAAATGGATACAGAATTGGTTACAGAACCGGATATGAATGTAGAACAGGAGTTTGTTGTACTTGTCGACGAGCAGGACAATGAACTTGGAGTGATGGAAAAATTGCAGGCCCACCAGGAAGGGAAACTGCACCGGGCACTATCGGTTTTTATATTCAATTCGAAAAAACAATTGTTGCTACAACGCCGCGCAGAAGGAAAATACCACTCACCCGGCCTGTGGACCAACACCTGCTGCAGCCATCCAAGGCAGGGCGAACACGTTAGGGAAGCGGCGAAAAGGCGACTACAGGAAGAAATGGGCCTTTCCTGCCCCCTTCATCGGGTATTCACCTTTGTGTACCACGCCAATATGGAAAACGGACTCATAGAACATGAATTTGACCATGTCTATACGGGCATAGCCGATGGGTTACCTAAACCAAACCCGGACGAAGTTGCGCAATGGCGTTACATAAGCGTTGATAAGCTCGATGAAGAACTCCGTACAGCACCTGAAACCTTTACCGAATGGTTCAAGATTTGCTATGACAAGTACTTTTTTGAAATTTTTAAATAGCTAGAAGATTAAGGCAAAAGCAGTGGGTCGGTGTAAATGTCAGCCCAGAAGGTGCGTAAGAAATCACCCATAGTGTGAAGCTAAGTGCTGCTAAACACAATTACTCGCAAGCCTTAAAGGGCGAAATACTGTGTGACCTCCAATGAACCTGAACGAATACACCGCATAATCAAATTGCCCGTCAAACGGGCACTCAAATATGAAAACATACACATTACACCGCGAACAATTCCTGCCCATCAGCCTCCCGGACGCCTGGAAATTCTTCTCTATGCCCTCCAATCTGGCGAAGATCACACCTGAAGACCTGTCGTTTGTGGTGGTTACAAAGCTGGAAGATGAGACCATTTATGACGGCATGCTTATCGAATATCGGGTTAAACCACTCTTCGGCATCACTATGAAATGGATCACTGAAATTGGAAAAGTTACCGCACCCCATGTTTTTACTGACAAACAACTAAAAGGCCCTTATGCACTTTGGGAGCATACCCACACCTTCAAAGAAGTAAAAGGCGGCGTCCACATGACCGACGATGTACTATATGCACTGCCACTGGGTGTATTGGGAACAATAGCCCACGCCATCCTGGTGAAAAACAAACTAAAGAACATATTCGATTTCAGGGCTGAAACGCTGAAAAAATACTTTGACAAATAGTTATCACAAACTCGATCATAAGAACAATAAAAAAACGACTTGCTATGTGGCCAGTTAACCTACTGATTGTTGTAGCTACTTTTTTCGGAATGGAAGCCGTAGCATGGCTCACGCACAAATTTGTTATGCATGGCCTGCTATGGAACCTCCATGAAGACCATCACCGCAAAAATCCATCTTCATTCTTCGAAAAGAACGACTATTTCTTCCTCATTTTTGCGTTGCCCGGTATTGCCTGCCTCGCAACCGGTAGTTTCTACCCGCCCTTACAGGTGCTGTTATATCCCGGCATCGGCATTACCATCTATGGGTTTGCCTACTTCATGGTGCACGATATTTTCATACACCAGCGGTTTAAAATATTCCGTAATGCCGATAACTTTTACCTGCTGGCAATTCGACGGGCCCATAAAATGCACCACAAACACCTCGGCAAGGAAGACGGGGAATGTTTCGGTATGTTGTGGGTGCCGATGCAGTATTTCCGCGAAGCGCTAAAAAAGAAAGCAAATCATGCCTGAACGTCTTACATATCTCGCAGTTGATTTCGGGTGTCTGCTTTTCCCGTTTATATTCTCTTTCTTTCCGCAATTCAATTTCTATAAGCAATGGCGGTACTTCCTGGCGCCATGCATCGTAACTGCGTTATTCTTCATCATCTGGGATATTATTTTCACCCACCTGGGCGTCTGGAGCTTCAACCCCCGGTATGTTTTGGGCTATTTTGCCTGGGGACTGCCGCTCGAAGAATATCTGTTTTTCATCTGCATACCCTACGCGTGCATTTTCACCTACCATTGCCTTACTCTTTTCTTTACCATCCGAACTTCACGCCCGGTCCGGATTGCAACTCTTATTGCGTCCCTGGCACTCCTTCTAACTGGGTTATTGCACATTACCCATTTATACACGTCGGTTACATTCTTACTGCTGGCACTTTATTTATCAGGATTATCGTTCCGCAAAGAGCCCTTCCTTGCAGCATTTTTTGTTGCCTACGCCATCATACTCATCCCCTTCTTTATTTCCAACGGCATCCTCACGGGCAGTTTCCTGAACCGCATCGTGGTGCAATACAACAACAACCATAACCTCGGCATCCGCATGCTCACAATACCCTTAGAAGATACCTTCTATGGCATGCTGCTTATGCTCATGAATGTTGCAGGATACGAACGACTGAAGCAAAAAGGATAGAACAGGTCATTAATCGTCATCCGCAAACAGACTCTCCATCCTCCATAGAAAAGCCAGGCAAAACAGGCGTAATGATAACATCTCCACCCACCAGCTGGCCAGAAGGAACCAATTCAGCGCGGGACTCTTTTGAAAATCTTCCCTTTTAAATGTTAAAGGAACAACAACCCAAGCGCCGCCAACAGTAGCGCGGTGCCAATTGAAATACCCGCAATCGCCAACCCTTTCTCGTCTTCGTCGTCATGAATTGCAGACTTACCCACGAAAATTGCAGCAAGCACCAATGCACCAAAAAATGGCAGGAAGACACCGGCAGTGTTCAAATAGGTAAGTACACCAGCGGTAACAGCCATAAATGTCAAAATAATTGCCCCTATTGCAAAAGCAAACGACAACCTGCTTTTTCTTGACCTCCAGGCTGGACTCGTATTATGCCCCAGCGCCTTTGCAGCTTCAGCCTTTTGCTTCTGGGAAATTGGTTTATTGTGGGCTTTGAGCTCTTTTTTTGCTTCTTTTGAAAGCGGCTTACCACCAGACGTATCTTCCTTAACTGCCCGCTTCATCTTAATGGTGAACGAAGCCTGCCCGGGATGAACAAAACCAAGGCAACAAAAAATAAGCAGAAAAACAAACAATTTAATAGGTCGCATAACACAATATGGCGCGCAATATACTCAATATCATGAGTATGATGAAGATTGAAAGCACCAAAAAAACTGGATCTGCTCACTAAATAACCGACACTCCAACTATCGCAGCAATCAACACAGCGATCAGGGAAATGACAAACTCCACTGCTACCACACTGCTTAACGCTATTCCTGCAATGGCCAACCCTTTAAGCTTCTGCTTTTTAGCCAAAGCAATAATTCCAAGTATAAGTGCTGCTACACCCATAAGCCCCGCAAGTAATAAAAAAAGGAAGAACCCTGTAGCCGAACCAGCTACAGCGGCAGCTATCATCGCTACCCCGGTAATATCGCCACCTAACGCCAGGCAAAAAGATAAGATACTCAGTGTATTGTTATTTTCCGGTGCCTGATTTCCTACTCCAGTTCTCTTTGCCAGTTTCAACGCTACCTTAAGTTTTGCCCGCTGGACAAACGACAGATGTTTACCATTCCTCGCTTCATTAAGTAAAATTGGTAGATCTGCCTTTGCTTTTAAGACGACACAGCTTTCAATAGACGCTTTCTTCACAGGGAAAGCACCGTAACAGGACGGCATTGAAAAAAACAGAACGGCAAATAAAACCAGCAGAAATTTCCTTTTATACATACAAATCAAATCTAAGTAAGATTAGGCAAACAATAATGAAATACCGCCAATCAAAAATGGCAAAGCAATCATCGCACCAAAAATAACAGCCAAAATAGCCCTCGCCTTATGACGCTGACCTCTGGACAGTGCCACGATCCCTGTTATCATTCCCGCCAGTGCCAAAAGCGGCACGGCAGCAAGGCAGGCCCAAATGATCAAATCGCTTGCACCCAACATAGCAGCATAAGCAAAAACGCAGATAAAAACAGTAGACCCTCCCACCAATGCCCAGGCAAGATCACTTAAATTTGACCGCCTTCCCGACTGCGGCCGGTAACCATAGCTCCTGTCCGAAACTTTCTTTAAAAATCGCTGGACTTGTTCTGCGTGCCTGGGTATTTCTGCTATTTCGGAATTGGCAGAAGCTGCCACATCGCTGGTTACTACAACTGGGGAAATCGATGCATTGCTTACCGGGAACGATGCAAAAGAAAAAGATGAAACCAACAATAAAAACAACAATGCGAGGTATCTTTTCATAATTTGGGTAAGATGTGAAAAATAAAATTGATCCGGCAGCAAATAAACATCAAATAATATGCCAAATTTCAACAAAGTAACTGATAATCAGAAAATCTAAAAACATACTGCTCTAAATCTCAATCACAAAAAGATAAATTTGCCGAACGTTTACTTTCTATATTCATAACACTTTGCCCACTCATGAAATCAGCAACTATTGGGTTAGCCATAGCCACAATCATCATTTGCTCTTGCCAAAACGTAAGAGACGCGCCAGCAGAACAAAAGAAAAAAGTAGCCCACCACGTTGACGGTGGCAATTCAATGATCGAGGACAGGATCGAAAAAGCTATTGCAGCAATAGATTCCTTTGCGGGCGTAAAGGATGTCTATACATCGCGCAATATCAATATAAAAGAAAAAGAGATCAGGCAGGAAACCGACCAAACCTGGGAATACTTCGACCGCTGGCAAAACAGGCTGATTGCCGCAGCAGGCGGCCGGGATAAGGAGGGCGAACTAAAAGACCCCGGCAATAAAATTGTCGCATCAGCAATGCTGGTAAACGGCAAGGGTGGCGATACTGTAAAAAAATTCATCGATGAAATGCAGGATATACTTGCAGCCCAGGTCCGCGACTCCGCCGAAATGCGCCACCTTCTCATGCTCGAACCCGAAAATGCGGCCGGCTCCGGCAAAACCGATTGGAAAACAAAACAATTCAGCAACGCTACCCTCACAGAAGCCATCGAAGTTTTCGAAAAGCTTAAGTATGAAGTCCGCACCAGCGAACTCGTGGTACTAAATAGAATATTGAAAGATGCTGAAAAAAAGAAACGGTAAACCACTCAATAAAAAGTGCCGGTAAAGAAAATCTTTACCGGCACCCAATACATAAACTTCACTTGTTTAAGCCATAAATGATCAACTCGTTTGCGTCAATTGTGCCTTGTGCGCTTAACTCAAACAGCCCCCTCACCATAGTGTCCTTTGTGAATCTCTTCGTGACCATTGTGGTTAGTTTTCGAAGCGCCCCTACCCCAGGCTGGCGACAACCGCATCTGCCGCCTTAAAAGTAAGTGCTGTCATAGTAAGTGTCGGGTTTGCCGTAGCAGTTGTCGGGAATGACCCGCAGCCCACTATGTACAAATTATCGTGATCCCAGCTCTTCATATTCGCATCCGTTACCGAATCTTCCTTAGTGAAACCCATGCGATGCGTACCCATTACGTGGCCGGCACCCTGTGCATAGTAAATGGTGCCCGTGGCATCATCAGGATACCTGAACGCACCACCAGACCCTACTGGAATACCCGTAAAATCTTCCGCACCAAGGGTACTAAATATCTGCTTGGTAGCATCAGCCGCAGCCTTGAAGGCATCCATGGTATAATTATCAAACCGGTAATTAATAACCGGGCGCGGAATGCCCAGGCTATCCGTACAAGTATCAGATAAAGTAACCGTGCACTCCTCGTCAGGTAATTGCTCTATTAAATACCCTATCCTGAACTGCCTGGTGAAATCCTTCTGTATCTGTTGTCTCAACTTGCTGCCAAACATCCCCGGAACAACCGTGTAGGCATTGCAAACCGTTGCCGGGTCAGCGCCCGCAGGTTGCGGGCAAACCATACTGATTATCTGGCTGTATGGTGCTCCGGCTGGCCAGTTCCATCCTTCGTTACCTATCTCAATACGGAACGACGCCCTGTCCTTTCTGAAATCACCATCCCTTGTGCCTTCAATACCCGAAGTGGCTAAAGGCCCCCTGAAAGGATAAGTAGATTCCGGCATCAGCCCCCAGCCCAAATACATAGGGTGATCCATCAGGTTCTTGCCAACTTGTCCGCTCGAATTGGCCACACCCGCCATCAGCAGTAATTTTGCAGCCTCAATGGCATGTGCCGCAACAATATACTTAGTACCCTTGGCTGTGTAAACTGTATCCCTTTCTTCTTGAGTAGTATTATTAATATCCTTGTACATTTTGTAACCAACACCCGTGATCTCGTTGGTGGTTGGGTCAACAGTCATACTACAGGCAACTGCCTGGTAAAGGATATTGACATAACCAGCTTGCAGCGCCTTTTTCAAAGTTACAGTCGCATCATACTTCGCCTGAATGGGGCATATTGGCGTACAGTTAGTATTTCCCTGGCAAGGGCGGCGGCCATTATCATAGAAACCTTTGCCCAGGTATCCCTGATCGAATGCTCCTGTAGTATCTGCCTGAATAAATGCAGGAACCTTGTT
>CANCOG010000128.1 GCA_947379685.1 Flavipsychrobacter stenotrophus
TAATGGCGCTGTCTGCATTGATCTGCAAACAGCGCCATTATATCTTAAAACTGCATATCGCTCTTAATGGTTAGCTACCGAAGCAATTAGTAACTTATTCGGGCAAAACCCAGTCTCCGTTCAATTTTAATACTTTTTCTATAACATCCCTTACCGCTCCCTTGCCCCCGGCAAACGGAGATATGTACTTGGAAACAAGCTTTATTTCCGGCACGGCATCGTTAGGGCAGCAGGGCAGGCCGCAAAGTTGCATTACTGCATAATCAGGGATATCATCACCCATATATAGCATATCGCCAAACGGAACTTTCGATGCAATAGCCAGTTCATGCAACAATTCTTTCTTGCTTTCAATACCAATATGTACATCAGGGATTCCCAGTCTGTTTAGCCGGCTGCGTACGGCTTCGGAAGTACCACCAGAAATGATCCAGACCTTGTAGCCCTTTTTTATAGCCAGCTGCATGGCATACCCATCCTTAATATTCATACTGCGCAGCATGTGCCCGTCCTCAGTAAGTATAAGGGTGCCATCGGTGAGTACACCGTCTACATCAAATACAAAAGTGCGTATTGGCGCAAATAATTCCAGAATATTCATTTTGATTAGTCGTAAGTGGTAAGTAGATAGTCGTAAGCTAATTAAAGTCGTAAGTCGATAGCCAATTATAGTCGTAAGTAGATAGTCATAAGTCGTAAGTAGGAACCCAGAAACTTATTTAAAAGAACGGACTAAATAATCAATTGCCTTACCAACCAACTTGCTGCTAGGCAGGTTGCCGAATTGCCCAATTACTTCTGATTATCTCTCCACTCATACACCCAGCCCGACTGTATCATTTCGAGGAAGCCCTCATTGCATTCTTCACGTTTGCCCTCAAAGTTGGGTATTTCAAGTACCCACTCCAGCAATTCAGTAAAGCGTATGCGGTATATTTTACTTTCAGTGAATTCATCGCCGAAACGCTCATAGAGCTTCATTGCAATATCTTCAGTATCTCTCCAGTTTATCGGCGGTTCAAAATGAGCCATATGTTGTTTTTGTTAAGTAAGTATTTGAGTTGACATCAACCCTAAAAAATGGACATTAACCATTAATAATTGACCATTAAAAATTAGTCGCCGTGAATCATGCTCTGGTCAGGCAAGGTAAGCTCTATTACGCCGCTGCCATCTTCGAGTACACATTGGCACCCCAGACGGGAATTGATACGCGGGTTACGGGCGCGGTCAATGAAGTCTTCTTCTTTGTCGGTTATTTCCGGGACAAATTGATCGCCGCTTTCCAGGTAAATATGGCAAGTACTGCAGGCGCAAACCATACCGCAATTATGATGCAATTCTATATTGTTTTCCAGGGCAACTTCCAGCAAGCTCTGGCCCGGCTCTATGTTTTCTAAGGTTATAGGGGTTAATCCTTTTTGTTCAAACTTAAATTTTATAGTATACATCAGTATTTTTAGACCTGTTTGGCGGCAAAGTTAATATTTGTATTATAATGTTCCCTAGAATTTGTCTATAAAGCTATAGTAGCAGTCAATCTGAACATAAAATTAATTTTTGTGTTCATAATCCGTTTTGCAATGTTAACTTTGCGCTCTTTCTCATAAAGTATGCATTCTTCAGTAAAAATTTTTTCAGGAACGAAGTCAGTTTATCTGGCGGAGAAAATAGCCGAAAGCTATGATAAGAAATTAGGAGACCTGACTATCCAGAAATTTAGTGACGGCGAGTTTCAGCCGGTTATTAATGAGTCAGTTAGAGGTGCCTATGTTTTTCTGGTACAATCTACCTTTGCTCCATCCGACAACCTTATGGAATTATTGTTGATGATAGACGCAGCCCGCAGGGCTTCGGCTGGTTACATTACGGCAGTAATACCTTATTTCGGATTCGCAAGGCAGGACAGGAAGGACAAGCCTCGTGTAGCTATTGGCTCAAAACTCGTGGCAAACCTGCTGACAACAGCCGGTGCTAACAGGGTGATGACCATGGACTTACATGCTCCTCAGATTCAGGCATTTTTTGATATTCCGGTGGACCACCTGGATTCTTCTGCAGTTTTTATTCCGTATATTGAAAAATTAAAGATTGAAAACCTTATCTTTGCAGCCCCTGACGTGGGTAGCACGAACAGGGTGCGTGAAGTAGCCAAGTATTTCGAGGTGGATATGGTGATTTGTGATAAGCAGCGCAAGCGTGCTAACGAGATCGCTTCCATGACGGTAATTGGTGATGTTACGGGAAAAAATGTAGTTCTTATAGATGATATTTGCGATACAGCCGGTACTCTTTGTAAGTCAGCAGCAATGCTGATGTCCAAAGGTGCACTGTCAGTAAGGGCGTTTTGTACTCACCCTGTACTCAGCGGCAGTGCATATGAGAATATCGAAAATTCTGTACTCGAAGAATTAGTGGTTTGTGATACCATTCCATTAAAACAAGAGTGCAGGAAAATTAAGGTATTGTCAACCGCAGACCTTTTCGCAGTAGCTATCAGGAATACGTTTGAAAATAAGTCAATAAGTTCTTTGTTTATTCATAGTAACAGAAAGTAAATTCGACGATTCGGCAATTTGTCAATTAGTCAATTTGGGAAAGTTGCAGTTGCCGCCACCAGCATCAATTGTTTACCCGTAAGTTTTCCAAGAATATATATTTACTCTTGAAGCCGGTAATTTTTAAAAGCTCCCCGGAGCTGGTAATTTTTACTTTTTACTTTTTAATTTTTAAGACTGTTTATACAACAAAATCCGCCCCACAATCGGGCCTTTATTATTAAAAACCATTTCAACGACCGGATGTTTGGCGGATATTCGACCGGCGCTGAAAGACAGAAACACTAACAAATGAAGAGTGTAAAAATCGAAGGACAAACCAGAAGCGATCTTGGCAAAAAAGCTACACGCCATCTTCGTTCTGAAGGACAGGTACCAGCCGTAATTTACGGAGGAACCGAAACAATCCATTTCAGCGCACCTGTAATGGCTTTCCGTACTCTGGTATACACACCAGAATTCCAGATCGCTGAGATCAGCGTAAATGGAAAAACGCACAGGACTATCATGAAGGATATCCAGTTCGACGTAGTTACCGACGAATTGAATCACCTGGACTTCCTGGAACTCGTAGACGACCGTCAGGTTATTGCTACACTTCCGCTGAAATTCACTGGTCAGTCACAGGGTGTTAAGGATGGTGGTCGCTTAGAGCTGAAAATTAAGGCTTTACACGTTCGTACTTATCCTAAGTACCTCCGTGAGGCTATCGAAGTAAGCATCGAAAACCTCCAGTTACATGGTAACATCCGTGTAGAAGACGTTAAGGTTGAGCATATGGAAATATTGAACTCACCACGTATTCCAATCGCATCAGTAGTTACAACCCGTGCTCTTCGCCAGGCTGAAACCGATGCTCTTGCTGCTGCTGCCGCTGCAAAAGGTGGTGCAAAAGCTAAAAAGTAAACAATCAGGTTTATTGATACTTAAGAATCCCTTGCTATCGCAGGGGATTTTTTTTGCCTGGAAGAGATCAGACATCTTTTTCGCCTGTACGGCCCAAATATCCCCTTTTTGCTCTTTACTCATTTCACTAACACTTCGTGCCCTTTGTGTTTAGTGTATTTAACCACCCTCCAAATCAACACTTCCGCAACCACGAGATTCACAGTCCAGCTCAGCCAGGAAATAAGAATATATGCCGCTGTCGGTCGTATGTCAATATTCAGCAGCCCTATTAGCAGCGCATAAGTTCTCAACGTAATAGCCGAAAGTGTCAGTGCATAACTGCGCATCATCCATCGCCTGTGAGCGGCAAAATCTTGTTGTAATGCCCGCCGGAGGGCTAAGCCGGTCGTAAACATCCACAAACACGCCAGTAGCACAAAGCTGATTTTTGCCGGCAGACCGCCATTGGCATAGAAACCCATCACCAGTCCCGAAGGACCGCTTACCAGCAGAACACAGCCAACATAAATATATCCAGCAAAACGGTGCAGCTGCTTATAGCGTCTTAAAATATAACTGTTAAACTGTACCAAACCTGCTGCCAGCACAAATATAGCAGAGAACACATGCACATAAAAACTCAGTCGCCAGTGTAGAATATGGTAGATATGGCTCTTGGTTTGAAGGAAGTCTATCCCCGGTTTTATGGCCAGATAGGGGAGTGATAGTCGCAGCATTAGCAATGTGCCAACTACAACTATTGCGCCGAAAAAAATAGAACCTATGTTTCTCTGCATTTTATTTATTTGTCACGCGTGTTAGATAGCCTGCGCCCATTAATGGTCAGCTCCAGTTCGTAGTAATAACGGGTTAAAACATCTTTAAATGTGTCTATTTTCAAGGTGTCTGGTTTCAATATGCAGGTTCTGTTTGGCATAACATTGTTCTTTTCCCACTCAATATTGAATGCGTTGTCTTTTAATACCCAGTTGCCCCTTATAGTTACAAGTTGGTTATTGGGAGCGTTGGGGTCATCTGGGTAAAATGCGTAGGTGCAAAGTCCGTCGGCTTTGAACGAAAGCGTACTGCTGCTGTCATAAAAGGTACGAGGCGTTGGGTCGCCTTCCTGCGCATAATTTTTGAATTTAGAGTTCCTTTCAAGCCGGAACACCTGCTTTCCAGCCTTCGTGGCGTTTTTGGGCGTCCAGTTGCCATTAACACCAAAGTCGATCGTATCTATAACTATATCAAAAATGCCGTCGTAAGGGTTATTCCCGGGTTCCTTTAAAACGAAGTGAAACCCATTTACTGCCGGCTCCATCATGCCGCTGAAATTACGTTTTAGTCCCTTGTGTACCGTATAGCCAACAGCATTTCTGCCGGTTACTTTTCTAACAGTCATATGAATCACGCTTCCCCCAAAGTCGCCCGAATACACGCCCTCCAGCTGCTCGTAGGCATACGCAACAGGAAACACGCTGGCCGCTAGTTTTCCCGGCTCCTGTTGTGTATTTGTACCCGCTTTTCCCCCGTGTTTACAGGATGCTCCAAGCAATATTGCCAATCCTAAAACAAGAATCTTTTTCATAGAATGCAGGATAAAAGTATGTGATTTTTTGGAGGTATTTCTTGCAGAAAAAGGGATTGGGAAATTTTTTAAGGGGATTAATTTTTGAGTTTGCACATTGATACTCGATAATTAATGTCATGGTAACGTCAGGTTCATACTTTTAACGCCGGTAGCCTTATCCGAAACAAGGCAGCCATGTGTTAAAGATGACAATAATGAGTGATTCTTTTGTGAAACCGGTAGAGAAAACAGAACATAGTGAAGGTACAGGTGACTCAATGCATGATATTAAGCGCGAGTTACTAAATAGCAGGGCGCAATTAAGACAAGTGATTGACCTCATCCCCGAGTTTATATATGCGCGGGATTGCGAAGGGCGTTTCCTGTTGGTGAATAAGCTGGCGGCCAAGTACATGAACCACTCATCCGAAACGCTGGAAGGTAACAATTACGCTCTTTTCGAAACGGATACAGATGTGATGGAAAGGCACCTCGACGAAGATCGCCAGGTGATTGAGAGTAACGAGTCGCTGGAAATACCATTGGAGATGTTCACTTTCCCCGACAACGAAGTGAAGTTTGTGCGCACAGTAAAAGTACCCTTTGTAACAAATTCCACCCACAGCAAGGGTGTTCTGTGTGTATCCTACGATATTACGAGGTTCATCACCTCGGGACGGTTAAAAGACGAATACATCAGCCAGCTCGAGGAATTGGCCTTCACCACTTCACACATTGTCAGGCAGCCACTCACCAGCATTTTGGGTATCATTCAGCTTATGGAGTACGACGCCATTTCCCCAGCCGATCTTACCGATATTCTCAGCGACCTGAAAGAGCAGATCAAAAATTTTGACAGCCGTACCCGCGAACTGAACGACACCATAAATACCTTCCGCGAAAAGATCCATGCGTTTCCGGGATAGGGTGGTGGGGAAGTTGTTGATGAGGAGGGCGTATTGAAATAAAACAAAAGGTGCTAATTCCTTTGATTAGTTTGTCGACTGCATTTCGTCCACAATCTTCATTGTTTCAACGCTAACGGTACAAACCCTTTTCAACAGCTCAATTACCTGTACTTTATAATCTGAGAAATGGTAAGTATTGAAATTGTCAGCAATGGTTGGGTCTTTGGGTTTACTTTCTTTGTATTGATCCAAAATCCATTCTAAAGCGCTTCTGTTACCCAGCTTGTAAGTCCATGCCTCGGAAGGTACGTTGGTTAGTTGGGTGTTTTCATCAATAACAATTGAACCAGCTGCATGCAATGCTTTTAGTTTGGCTTTAGGGGCATCTACAATACCTTTGTTTACCTCAACAAGAGGGTATAGAGCAGCTTTTTCATAGTTGATGTGCAGAGACATAAGCGTTTTACCCCAGGCTGCCCATTTGAAAAAGTCATCGTAAAATGGTATTCTCGGAAATTCCCGTTTCAGGTTTAGAGCGTACTTCGAGCGATAAGTTGGGTTATGCAAAACAGCATAGGTATAGTGAAAAATGTCTTCTTTTGATATGAATTTCCCATAGTTACTTATAGGTTCATGAAGCAATTGCTCTTCATTTCTTTTTAAATGTGGCTGCGCATAGTCATTTTGCGGGGTTAAAAGGTTGTCATTGCTAATTGGAGTTTTCTCGGCAATATTCACATTTGCTTCTTTTCTAGGTTTGGCTTTATATCGCTTACAAAATTGTGCTAGTCCCCAATCGCTAACATTGTCAATCCTGTTCCCAAGCTCATCAAACGAATAAAATGAAATACTGAACGTGCCTCCATTACCAGATTTTAAATAACCTAGATCAATCACTTTGTTAGATGCCAACACAGAAAGTGGGTTGTCAGATGAAATACAGGAAAATGCAATTACTTTGTTTTGCCATTCTGACTTAATAGGGAATGTGTCCCTTTGTCTGTAAAATCGGTGGATAAAGGTTTCTGAGTAAAGGCAATTTTTTATTACAAAAGGTCGAAATGACGTTGTTCGAATATGCAGTTTGTTAAGGCCTAAATTGACATTTTTGTTTAGAAGCGATTGTAACTCATCTGTCCATTTGATAGTTCTTGAAACGAAATTATTAATCTCAACGTCCTGTTTTGATTTTTTCCATCGGTCACTCTCTTTGTTAAAAACTTCACTGAAGAAATCAATTTTTTTTGTTAAGTTTTTTTCATCGTAATCATAAACCCATTCATCTCTATTGGTTGCAATGCCCAGGGAAAACAGCTCAAACAAGGCCTTTTTACTTTTTCCGCTTTTTACATCTTTAGAACATACGGGTATCAAATTTTCAAAATCGTTATCAGCAATATTTATCCAGTTATTGTTTTTATCTGGCGTAACATGGTCAAAAGGGATTTCTTTGATTTCATTTTCGTTAAACCATTGAAGTTTTTCTTCCCGTCGCCAGAAATCATCAAGTGTGAAATACTGAATGTTGCAGTTTGTTTTTGCGGGTCTGCCCTTTGTTGTTGGCTTAGCTTTATGGATTAGGAACATTATTGCCACACCAGTTTGTATGCCAAAAATATTATGCCCGGTACCCGATATCTTGGGGTTTGCTCTCACATCGCTTTTTGTATCTACAATATAAGCATGTTCAAAGTTGTCCTGAACACACTTACGGAAACCATCAAAAGTTCGACTATCTATAAACGAGCGGTTTGTGACGAAAGCTATAATTCCATTGGCATCCAGCCGGTCAAATGCCCACCTGTAAAATCGGGCATACATGTCATATACCTTAGTTTTTTGTGCCGTGCTGAATTTTATGAAACTCTCTTTTATTCGTTTGTCAATTTCGGCATACTCTCGGTTTTTGTTGTTGTCATTTTCATTCATCTGGTTGGCATTATAGGGCGGGTTGCCTATAACCACCGATATTTTTCTGCCATTCTGTTTATTAATGCGCTTACTGTTCTCCTCAGTTAGCGCACTAAAAATATCAAGTTGTTTCCCTGCAAAACCAAACCCCATATTGTCTAGAGTATCTACAAAGCAGAGGTTCTGGAACTCCTTATACTGTCCCATTTTCTGCTTGTAGGTAAACTCAATATTAAGATTGCTGATGTAATATGGTAGAATTGCTACTTCATTGGCATGCATTTCCTCCATGTACTTATATTCCAGTTTGTCCTTGCGTATGTAATCAATTATATCACAGATAAATGTACCTGTACCTGTTGCTGGGTCCAATATTTCCACTCCTTTGTCCTGTAGTAATTTGCCAAAATGCTTGTGCAATAGGTAGTCTGTACTTGCTACCATAAAGCGAACTACTTCATTTGGAGTATAAACTACCCCAAGTTTATCAGCTGCCTTTGGGTTATAACTTTTGTAGAAGGTCTCATAAACAACTTTCAAAAACTTCTGTTTTTCGTGGTGGTCTGCTATACCTGCAGCAGCAGCGTTTATAGCTTCGTAATAATGTTTTACCGTTCCGAGGGCAGTACGTTTTATCGTGCCCGTAAAAAACGTGTTGATTACCCGTTCCAGCTGATGAGCGATGTTATTTTCCCTATGGAACTGCGTTTCTCCAAATACACTATTAAAAATGTCTTCGGTGAGTATGTGCTGAATGATCATCTCACGCACATCCTCCATAGTAACATCAGGGTTTATGCTGTCATGGCAAAGCTTAAGGAATTTTTTACTCTCGGTTTTAAATTTACTATTTGTCTTTTCTTCCTTGGCAATCAAGTCACGCAATGAGCCTGTGACACTTGGGATGTCTTCCTTAAAATGTTCTATTGCTTTTCTGAAATTTTGTATCTCCGGGCGTTCAAATTTCATGAAAGTATTGATAATTAAATCAAGTGCCTCGGGGTCTTTCATGCTGACACGCATTTCCTCGTTGCCGTTCTGATAGAGCACAGCTGTCTGACTATCTTCGAATAGAATGTTTTCTTTTGGGTAACCTTTGTCGAATTTCTTCTTTATTTCATCGTCAATGTTGTCGGCCTCGTCTTTGCTTTCCCAGTAGCCCCAATCCTGCCTTAGCGTATCTTTTAATGTGCCGTCAGGCGTTACATTTTTTCCATTAGTTGCCTTAATGGTCACCTCCAATACAATCATGAGGCCTTTAGCCTTTGCATACTCATTCAATAAATTGTAAAATGCACTACGAATGGCGGTTTCCTTCTTGGTGCCACCAAAATGTATGATTTTTTCAACCTCGCTGTGATATTGATTAATGGAGAACTGGCTCATAATTGTTGTAAACCTAAATCTTTTTGATTAGACTATAATATTTTTAATTGCAATTTTTCTAACTTGAAATCTACATATTTTCCTACCTTCAATCCCCAATCCCCCTCACATGCGCTTCATAAAATTCATATGCATAATCCTGCTCACTGCCCGCACAATTTCAAGTAGTGCGCAGCGCCCTTACCGCATTATTCAGCGGGACACGGCCATTGAAAAGGGAACGACCCTCAGGTTGGTAATCGATTCTATGTGGATGTATGATAACTTTATGTTCACCGCCCGCGATACGCAAACCTCGCAATGGACAGTCTGGCGCAAGAGCAACCCCGGCAATACGTACGAGAGCATCTTTAACGATGGTTACTACCGCATGCACCTCAAAGTATCTGCCGATCAGCAAGAAATGGTATATGTACGTTACCGCCCTGTAGGCGACGGAGCCATGGGTAATTCAGCGCTTGACAGTGCGTGGTTTTGCCACAATGCTATTGATGGTAAACAGGAAAAAGTATTGTGCCAGGTGCCCGAGTTTCATAAGAATGCAGTTTACGATCTCGACTGGAGCACCGACAAAAAACGTATACTCTATGCCCTCGGTAACGACGCATGGCCAGCAATTACCCGCGACGGCGACATTTTTGAATACAACCTGGAAACCGGCACTCACACCAACATGACCAATAACTGGAATTACTGGAGCCGGTTATGTAAGTACCTGCCCGGAGATACCAGCTTTGCCTATACTCAATATGGCACGGAATGGTATGCCTGGCCCACAAACGTATTCATACACCATGCAAGCGGCAGGGTAGAGCAGGTTACCACCGCCGACCGCTATCAGTCCGATGACCAGATGAGCCTGCTTACCGGTGTTGCGGGTGGGCGGATATTATATCGCCGCTCTATTGGTCAGGACAATAAACTATTCGCAACAGATAGAAATGGCGAACACCTGCTCACCTCAGTTTCCGGCTTCGGAGGAATGAGGTTGGAACTTTATGTTTATGCAGCTACAGACCTGCAAAATAACCTGCTCCTGTTCGTAGAAAGGCAGGCCCGGTCAGTATTCCCGGTTGTCGGCATTGAAAGTTTTATTTATGATGGCAATTACAATTTCCCCGGCACAAAGGGTGTCAATACCCGCCAGGCCGACCTTAACTGGATGGGGCGTCAAAATGTAAAAGTGGAATGGTCAACAGGTGAAAACAGCTTTGCTATAAGCGTTCATCCGAAAAAAGATGCTTTTTATTATTGCGAGGTCACTGCCAATGGTGTCTCCTATCGCGATAGCATCCTGGTTAAAGTTTCTCTTGCCGATGTGACAGTTTCAAAAACCTGTATCTCATTGTACACGCAGCGCGCCCGGTCCTACCAATGGTACATGAACGGACAAGAAGTAAGCGGTGCCAACGGCCAGTTTTTTGTGCCATCGGAGGGGGGTAATTACTTTGTAAAAGTCACAGACAACCGCGGCAGAAAAATGGAATCGGAACACATGAATGTGCCCGATTACGAAGTGGACAGCATGAAGGAAGTCTGGTCTAAACTCAAGGTAATCCCCAACCCACAAACCAATATAGTAAAGATAGACGCACCTGCCCAGGTTGATCTTACTCTGATCAACGATGCCGG
>CANCOG010000129.1 GCA_947379685.1 Flavipsychrobacter stenotrophus
GATGGGGCGGATAGGGCGGCGTTTTTTCAATTTGTACAATAAGTTTATACCCCATTTTATTAAAGTTGCAAGCAAAAAGTGCGTGGAAACTAGTGTCATGTCACACTTGAATTGACGGATATAGTCGTAATAGTTTTACCCTGGCATCATCGCAAGTAAATTGCCAGTTGATTTTGGCTTCCTTGTTGTTTCTATGATTTTGCCATGCCTCTGCCTCTTTTCTCATTGTTTCAATGTTGCCAATTCTGCGATTTAAGCATTGGCCCATTAAAACATTCAGTTCGATTTCTGCCATATTTAACCAACTACCGTGTTTTGGGGTATAAACAAACTCGAATCTATCGCATATCCTTTTTGCTTCTTTAGGCTCATACACTTCATATAGAGCACCAGGTTTATGTGTTGCCAGATTGTCCATGACCAATAGAATTTTAGGAGCGTCTTTATACCATTCATCTGCTATACGCTTGACATGCTTTGCCCAATCTACCTTCGTCTTTTGTTCTGTGACTTCAACATACCTTTTGCCGGTCAGCGGCTCCGATACCAAAAAAATATTTGCGACTCCGCATCGCTCGTATTCAAAATCTTGTTTGGCAGCGTGACCCACCGTCATTTCTATAGCAGTCCTGGTTTCTTTAATTATCTGTTTAGGTGATTCATCCATACATACTACCGGACAATCTTTATTATATGGCCTTTTGTATACATCAAGCACTCGTTCCATATTGGCAACAAAATCGCCGTTTTTCAACGGAGGAATCACCCAGCCTTTCACTTTCCAAGGTTGTAATTCGTTTTTTTTAAAACCCGCCTTACAGTTTCATAAGAAATATCATCAACATACTCCAATTCAACCATCTTATCTGCAAGTAATCGAAGTGACCATTTTGAAAAGCCGTCCGGTGCCTTACTGCAAGCTAGTGCAACCAAATGAGCCTCCATATCTCCGTCTGCCTTCCTTTCATATATTCGGGTAGTAGGACTATTCTCCAGAGCAGCATCAAAACCTTCTTCAACAAACTTCTTTTTAACCCGGTCTATTGTACGCATTCCTATCTTCAAAACTTTGACAACATCTTCATTGTTTACTTTCTCCGCGAACTCCCCTTCATCGCAATTCAGTAGTATAAGCGAGTGAATTACTTTCTTAGATGTATGGGTGCCGCCTTTCGTAATTGACAGCAACAAATCTCTTTCCTGTTGTGTAAGTGTAACCTTGTACTTTACCATAGTTTTTTTGGCAAAGATACAAATTTATACGTCATAGTATATTTGACATGACACTAGTTCTTAGTCAATTTTTCAACTTTTACCATTTGCCCTTCCTTATTATAGAGCATAAGCGTATACACGCCATTTGCAAGTTGGCTGATGTTGAGCTCGGTAGCATCATTCTGCTCCATAACCTTGCGGCCATCAACTGCATGTATCACTGCATTCAGCGGCTGCGAAGCAACTATGTGCACGATATTCTGTGATGGGTTAGGGAATATGCTGATGTCTTCTGCCGAAACAGAACCCACACCCAACACCCTGGCGCTTCCGATCTTGGTAACGATATAACCCGTTGAAACTGACTGACAACCGTTGCTGTCAATTACTCTCACGGTATAGTCGCCAAGTTGCTCCGGATTAATGCTCGGGCCAACTCCTGCGATCGGGTTGAAGTTACGGAACCACTGATAGCTGGTGTAATATCCCTGCACATTAAGCGTATAACCGTCAAAAGTGATGATTGGGTTTGGCAGCGGATATTGTACAAGCGTAATTGTTGAAGATGATGATGAACAACCTCCTGCAGTAATGGTTACAACACAAGAGTAATTGCCAGAGGTATTCGCACTATAGGTGTTATTTGTAGCACCTAATATATCAACACCACCCAACTGCCATTGATAAGTAATTCCGGTGGAAAGACTTACGCTAACAGAAAGTACCGCATGACCTCCCCAGCAGAACTGGGTTGAAGTAAGTGGTATGATCACTGGTACAGTAAGTTCAGACACCTGGAATGCAGGAGTGGTAGTTGCAGTACATCCGGTAGAGGCAATTACATGAGCTGTATAGTTACCGCCAGTTGTCGCATTGTAGTTTGGAGCAACTGCGCCAGTGATAGCCGTACCATTCTTGTACCACTGGTAGGTGCTGCCACCCACTGCTGGTACACTGAGTGGTACGCTGCCACCGGTACAAAATGTTGATGGGCCAGATGTTGTAACATTAGCCGATGGCAATGGCATTGCATTAACCGTTGCTACAGTAGAAGTGCTTGAGCATGGGTAGCTGTTGGTGACTACAACCTGATAGTTGCCCGATGTAGTTGCGGTATAATTGATATCGGTAGCACCTGTAATATTTGTACCACCTAACTGCCATTGATAAGTGTAGCCACTTCCTGCTGTTGCAGTAATAATAACACTACCACCGTTACAGAAAGTAAGTGAACCTGTAGCAACAATTGAAGATGAAGGCGCAGCCAGAATGGTAACTGGTATTGACGTTGAAGTAGCAGAACAACCTGCCGCATTGCTGACAATTACATTATAACTTCCACTTGCGGTAGCGTAATAGACTGATCCCGTTGCGCCGGTGATTCCTGCACCACCCAGCATCCACTGGTAAGTAAGGCCTGAACCGGTATTGGCATTCAGGGTAGCACTGGCACCGCTGCACACGGTAGTTGCACCGGCAGCTGCAACTGTAGCAGTTGCTGGGTTTATGCTAACAGCCATTGATGGTGACAAAGCACGGCAACCATTGGAGTTAGTAATAGCCACATGATAACTGGCACCGGTAGTAGCCATGTAATAGTCATCGGTCTCGCCTGATATTGGAGAAGCACCTGTATACCATTGGTAGGTATAGCCTGTTCCGTAACTGGCGGTCAGTACAACAAAGCCACCCGGGCAAAGCATGGTATCACCCAATGGAGTAAGTACCGCACCTGGCAACGGATTAACAGTGAGCGAGGTAGTATTGTAGCAGGTGCCGACTGTATAAGTAATGGTAGCAGTACCTGCGGCAACGCCAGTGATAGTACCGGTTGTGGTAGTTGTCGCTGTTGCAGTTGCAATAGTGGTATTACTGCTGGTCCAGCTGCCCCCTGGCAGCGAGTTCGCTAATACCGTCGTAGAGCCCGCCTCACACACCGAAGTTGTTCCTGTTATCGCGGTTGGTGTAGGGTTAACAACAAACACCCTCGATATCGCACAGCTTGTTCCCAATGTAAAGGTAATATTCAATGTTCCGGCGCTTACACCTGTAACAACGCCAGTTGTTGAACCAACTGTTGCCAAAGAAGTGCTGCTGCTGGTCCAGGTTCCTGTACCCGATGGGTTCGAAAGTGTTACCGTTCCACCCTCACATACACTTGCTGTGCCTGTTATGCTGGAAGGTAGTGGGTTAACGGTCATATTCATTGTTATATAACAACCGCCTGGTAGCATATAAGTAATTACGGCACCGCCGGCAGAAACACCAGTAACAACACCCGATGCTGCATCGACAGAAGCTATACTAGTGTTATTGCTGCTCCATGAACCACCGCCCGTGGCATCGGTCAACGAAACTGTTGAGTTCACGCACACCGCAGTAGGGCCTGCAATAGACACTGGTAATGGATCAACTGTTATTGCCTGCGTTTGAAGGCAACCAGTACCAAGTGTATAAGTAATAGTAGTAGAGCCAACAGAAACACCTGTAATAACTCCTGTTCCTGAAATAGTAGCTATAGAAGAGTTACCACTCGCCCAGGTACCGCCACCTGTCGCATCGCTGAATGTTGTCGTAAATGTATGACAAACATCAAATGCACCGGAGATAGCCGCTGGTAATGGGTTCACTATTAATGACTGGTTGACAAGGCAACCTGTACCCAGCATATACGTGATATCTGTTGTACCGGCTGCTACACCTGTCACGAGACCCGATATGCTTACCGTAGCGATCGAACTGTTACCTGAACTCCATGTTCCACCACTTACCGTATTGCTAAATGTACTGTTCAGGCCGGCACAAATTGCAGCTACACCGCTTATGGTGGAAGGCAATGAATTACCTGTTACTGTAGAAGTATTGATACAGCCTGTTGGCAAAGTATAGGTAATAACTGTTGTTCCGCTGGAAACACCAGTTACAACGCCGCCTGAAGTAATAGTACCTACTGAGGTAGTATTACTTGTCCAGGAACCACCACCCGAAGCGTCCGTGAGATTAATAGTCAAACCCATACAAACGGCGGTTGGGCCACCGATAGGTGCTGGCAGAGGATTAACAGTCACTACTGTGGAAACGCCACAGCCCGTAGCAGTGAGTACGTAAGAAATATTCACGGCACCAGCGCTTACACCGGTTACAACACCGGAGGCATCAACAGTCGCCAGGGACGTGTTGCCGCTGCTCCAGTTGCCACCACCGGTCGCATCATATAAATAGGTCACCGAACCACCCTCACAAACCGATGTTGTACCGGTAATATTGGCTGGTAACGGATTAACTGTAATTGTTTTAAAAACCGTACAACCTGAACTCAGGAAGTAAGTTAGTGTGGCAGTTCCACCGCTCACACCCGTAACAACACCCGTAGAGGTATTTATTGTGGCTACACCGCTATTGCTGCTGCTCCAGGTACCGCCTGAAACAGAATCGGAATAGGTGGCCGTTGATGCCTGACATACTACCGAAGGACCTGTTATAATACTCGGCAATTGGTTAACCGTCATGCCGGCAGTAATGTAACAACCAGTTGAACCAACTGTATAGGTTATGGTTAATGTGCCGCGCGAGATGCCAGTCACAACACCCGAAGAATTGATGGTAGCCCGTGCAGTATTGCTGCTGCTCCATGTTCCACCGCCGGTAGCATCATACAGGTTGGCTGTATTCCCGCCTTCACAAACAGAGAAAGTACCTGTAATAGCAGATGGAAGCGCATTAACTGTAATGCCCTGTGTCCTGAAACAACCGCCGGGAGCTGTGTAGGTAATGACTACTCCGCCAGACGACGCACCGGTAACCACGCCAGTACTGCCAACTACTGTGGCAATAGAACTGGTTCCACTGGCCCAGGTACCGCCTGATGGAGTAGAACCCAAAGTAATTGACGACCCTACGCATACAGCCGTTGGACCTGTAAAGGCCGATGGCATTGGGTTGACAGTTGTTGTATCAATAATAAAACATCCCGTACTGCCCATTGTGTAGGTAATAAAGGTTGTACCGGTAGCTACGCCTGTTATAACACCAGTTGAGGAAACAACTGTGGCAACCGATGTTGTACCGCTGGTCCAGGTACCACCTGAAGGCGTTCCGGTTACGGTTATTGTCTGCATTGGGCAAACTGACCTTGGACCTGAAATTGCTGTAGGGCCTGAGTTAACCGTAACATTGAAAGTAACATAACAACCAGTGCTGAATGCATAGGTTATTACAGCTGTTCCTGCTGCAATGCCCGTAACCGTACCCGAAGTTCCTGTACCGGAAGCCGTAGCAATTGATGTGCTTGCTGTTGTCCAGGTACCGCCTGCATCAGCATCTGTCAATGTAATAGACTGACCTATACAAACTGCTGTTGGGCCGGCAATATTGGACGGGACGGGATTACACGTGACAACACAACTCCCAGTAAGCGTTGCCGTACAACCTGCTGCCGTAGCACTGAGCAGCGTGTAAGTATAGGTGGTTGAAGTAGTGCCCGTAGTAAGCGTACCGGTAGATATAGTAGCAGTTCCACCGCCACCGATTGTAACACTAAGCGTAGAGCCTCCGTTAATATTATAATAGACTGTAGCACCTGCCGTACCACTAAATGTAACGGTTCTGCTGCCGCCACTGCAAACACCGCCGGTACCACTTATGGTAGCTACGGGCAATGTGTCCACAACAACTGTGGTAACCGCACTGTCTCTGCAGGTACTGTTAGTTGCTGTAAATGTATAGGTACCTGCCTGAGCAGCTGTAATGCCTGTGATACTTGGATTCTGGAGCGTAGAGCTAAAACCACCCGGGCCTGACCATGAATAACCGGTTGCAGTACCGGCAGTAACAGTTCCTGAAAAGTTAACTGTGCTGCCCACACATGCCGGACCATCATTGGTTGGTGCGAGCGTCATGCAATTTGGTGACCATTGATATACCTGGCCATTTGCTGGCAGGGAAGAAATAGACGTGTAAAATGTACTGGAAGAACGGCCAGGCGAACTACTGTTGTTTGAAAGAGTCTGGTAGTCAGATGCGCTGTTGGCAATGCCTATTGTTGCTGAGGTAGAAGAAATGGAATGGGTGCCATACCAGAACTCAATAACGTTTGTTGTTTCATAGAGCTTAACCTGATAATTGTCCGCCCCGTAACCCGAGGAACAGCATCGACCCCACGCCTTCCATTCGAAAGTAAATACGCGATTCGGTGCCGACCCAGTTGTAACATAATAGGCGCGACCACCATACCTGCCATCATTATCATCCCAAAAACACATCAGCATGCCCACGCCACTTGAAATGGATGACATAGAAGAGGTGACGTTAACGTAGGTAGGCCAGCCACCAGTAGTTGAATTGGCCAGCGATAAATAACCGTTGGAATTTGCCGCCAATGTAGTGTAGGTTGTGCCGCAATAAACAAAATTAAAGCCTATCGATGCACTTCCCCAGGCACAATCGTCGCAGGCAAACGAACCCGGAGATGCAGTAGCGCCCGATGTACCCGATATGCTACTATAGGTACTACTGAAAGCATTAAAGCTATAGCTAGCTGCTGTTTGTCCAAAACCAACATAGCCCACAATAGTGAGCAATAGGAATAAGTAAATTTTCTTCATCGCAAATATTTTATTTTAACAACCCTCTCGTAACGTAAATTTAAGATAAGTTTTCGTGATATTCAAAAAAAAGTGATAAAAATTAGTTTTAGAGCAATATATAGGAACTCAACGTCCCTGAATTATGGAGCTTTTATCCCCGTGAAGTCTCTACCCTTCGCAGGACTCTACCGCATCGGGTGGTCAGTTCATCCCCATTCATGTCACCGGCACATTTACACGCATTACGCTAACCTCATTCTACCATTCATCACGGTGCATCAAATCAAAACCTACCCTAATTCCTGCACAACGCCTAAAGTCCTAACTTCGCAGCACAAATCAATTTTCATGAAAAAGGTTTCACTGCTATTGCTCTCGGCCCTGCTGTTTACAGGGGTTGTTTCGGCCCAGGGATTTTTCTACAGGCTCGGCTTCGGATATGCCTTTACGCAGGCAGGGCAAATAAATGATGCCAGTGAACCATACAGCGGCACTGTGAGCACCAATGCTGGAGTACAGGCCTACAATGTAAAAAATGTCTCTTTTTCATCAGGCTTAACGGGAAGCCTTGCCGCGGGTTATATGTTTAACAAAAATATCGGCGTAGAACTATGCGCTACATCGGTGTTTGCACCGAAGGAGTATAGCTTTACTGCAAGTAATCTCATTATAAATAGTGTTGCCAGCGATCTCACTATTGTACAGAAAGCTAATAACCCATTATTATTTTTGCCCTCGCTCGTTATGCAGACTTCCGGAGACCAATTGAATGCCTACACTCGCTTTGGTTTGGCATTACCGCTTAAATCTTCTGTCACACAAGACGTGATCGTCACTAATTTACCTGGCACCGGTGCCATCAACTCCGACGATTTCACTTTCAAGATCACGAGCAGTTTTTCCTTAGGTTTTGCAGCCGCAGCCGGCATAAAATATAAAATGAACAGCAAGCTCAATATTTGGGGCGAAATAAATCTGTTGTCATTGGCAGTACTCGCCAAAGAAGGAAATCTCATTGCATTTTCAGAGAACGGACAGAGCTACGACACGTCGTTTGTGTCAGGGGCCAAGCACGTTAAATACTCCAAAAACCCTATGATAGATTCTACCGGAAATCAGGCCCTTACTTATTCCATGCCCTTTAGCCATGTTGGTATCCAGTTTGGCATTTCCTACAACTTCGGTGACAAATCGAGCGGCGACAAGCGCAAAAAAGGAGGCCCATACAAGCGCAGATAATAGATTAACTTGTGATTCAGCTTAATACCTGTTTAGTGATTTAGTTATACTCAAAGAAGCCTGATAAGGCTTCAACAACAACAGCCGCCGGTGCAACCCAATTTCTTTTAATTAACGGGGCTTTCTTTGCGGCTTTCCTCCAAATTAACCTGGTATTGATTAAATATATTGGAAATTGCGCCTTAGCGTCTTTGCGCGAAACCTTTACTTGTTGGCAGTTGTCGGGCGGAGGATAGAGCCATATACAGGACATTCAACAAACTGAAATGCCCCATTTTCCCTATTTTAGCCGGATACTTTTCATACAATGGCAACACAACCAACTCCAAAAGCGACATTCAATACAACCCTCCTGATAGCAGGCAAAACAGCCACCGGCTTCTGTATACCACCTGAAATTATACTTACCCTGGGTGCAGGAAGGAAACCACCCGTTGTTGTTACTATTAATGGTTATACCTATCGAAATACCGTAGCCGTGATGGGTGGCGATTATATGATAGGTGTTAGTGCAGAACACCGCAAGGGCGCAGGAATAGCCGGGGGCGATGAAATTGAAGTGACCCTGGAACTGGATACCGCACCCCGGATAGCCGAAGTACCCGAAGATTTTCAGGAAGCATTGAACAATCAGCCAGCCGCAGGCCAGGCTTTCGACGGTCTATCCTATAGCAAGAAACAGGGCCTGCTCATCCCCATTAAAGACGCTAAAACCGCCGAAACAAGACAGCGCCGGATCGAAAAAGCTATGGCCCAATTAATGGAAGGGAAGGTTTGACATGTTGACAAATTTGATTTTTTGAGGCCAGCACCTCAACGCTTCCTTTTTTATTGGTCAGATTGCTTAATTTAGGTTTTTAAAATATTAAGGAAGGCTTCAACAACAATAGCCACCGGTAATCCCGATAGCCATCGTGGAGGTGGTAGAACATCGTAAAGCACCAACACTGAAAGTGTTGAACTACGGTGGGCATTATGTTGTAAACCTTAACTCAATAGCGTTGCCTAGCAGAAACACTTTAACCACATTAGCCATGACAAACCAACAAGAACCAACCATCCCCACCCTTTATGAATGGGCCGGAGGTATGCCGGTATTTGAACTCCTTACAGATGTTTTTTATAAAAAAGTGCTTGCAGACCCTTTGCTGGAGCCCGTGTTTAAGCATATGTCAACACAACACCAGTTACATGTTGCACATTTCATAGCCGAGGTATTCGGGGGACCTGCAATGTACAGCACGGAAGAGGGTAATCATTTCAAAATGATACAGAAACACTTGTCAAAGCACCTCACTGAAGCGCACCGGAAGCGCTGGGTACAGTTACTGCTGGAATCTTCCGATGAAATAAACCTGCCCGACGACCCTGAATTCCGCTCTGCATTTGTTGCCTATATCGAGTGGGGAACGAGGATCGCAGTCATCAATTCGAATGCCACAGATCTGACCATGAACCCGGAAGAACCCATGCCCAAATGGGGTTGGGGCGTACCAGGAAAACCTTATCAGCCTTAAAGAGTTTTTTAAAAGAGATACATAAAGAGTAATATCATTGAGGTTTTTTAGGCCTGAAAGGCCGAAAAACAATAGCACAGGGTATAGCCCTGTGATAGGTAATTCAGAAATGAGGCAAGCCCTATCAGGGCGTAATACCCGTATTGCATATGTTTAATCTGTGGCACAGCCCTAATGATGTGATTAAACAAAATCCCTCTACACCGCTATAGGCGCCTTTATACCCGGATGGCTCTGGTAATTCTCTAAGGTAAAATCTTCAAATTTAAACTCGAAAAGATCCTTTACTTCCGGGTTGAGCTTCATAACCGGTAGGTCGTATGGAGTGCGGCTTAGCTGGAGCTTAGCCTGATCCACATGGTTGAGATACAGGTGTACGTCGCCAAAAGTATGTACGAATTCACCCGGCTGCAGACCACAAACTTGCGCTATCATCATGGTGAGCAACGCATAAGAAGCAATGTTGAATGGCACTCCCAGAAAAACATCGGCGCTGCGCTGGTAAAGCTGGCAACTGAGTTTGCCGTCGGCTACATAGAACTGAAACAATGCATGGCAGGGGCTGAGGGCCATTTTGGGCAGGTCAGCAACATTCCATGCATTAACGATCATCCTTCTGCTATCCGGATTGGTTTTTATCTGGTGCAGCACATCCTTTATCTGGTCATAGGTTTTACCGTCGGCACCGGTCCAGCTGCGCCATTGGTGGCCATAAACGGGGCCCAGATTACCGTTTTCATCGGCCCACTCATCCCAAATGCCCACTCCATGTTCCTTCAGGTAGGCGATATTGGTATCCCCTTTCAGGAACCACAGCAATTCATAAATGATCGATTTCAGATGCAGCTTCTTGGTGGTTAGCAACGGAAAACCTTGCTGTAGGTCAAATCGCGCCTGGTAACCAAAACAGCTGATCGTTCCCGTTCCGGTGCGGTCGCTTTTCGTTACGCCGTTGTCTAATATGTGCTGGAGGAGGTTTAAATATGCCTGCATGAAAATTCCCTGGTTCTTGGTGCAAAGATATGTTTTACTTAGGATGCCGTAATGTCATGCAGACAATAACCATATTGAAGTTGCCGTTTAACCACAAACAACAAGCTACATATACCTAATGGCCCATCATTGTAAATCACCTTGATATTTTATCTTACCTTTCACACCTGCCAAAAAAAAACTTTATACTTTTGTCGGCTTAGCAGAAATTACTTTTTAACAGAATGAGTACATTATCTATCGTAATACCGGCATACAATGAAGGCCCTACCATTCATCATATCC
>CANCOG010000130.1 GCA_947379685.1 Flavipsychrobacter stenotrophus
AAAAGGGTAAGTCTGGAATCAGTTGTTTCCTTTAAATTATTGGAAGCCAGACCGTGTCCATTTGTAAAAGTGATCTTGCGAATGCGGTAGGCCAAATAGTCAGCTACCAGCAAATTTCCAGATGAATCAAAAAACAAGCCGGAAGGGCCAAATAACCGTGCGCTGCTCGCCGGGCCTCCATCGCCTGAACAACCTGCAGTATCTGTGCCTGCAAAGGCGTTTATGATTCCAGACGTGTCGATAACCCTTATGCAGAAATTAGCAAAGTCGGATACATATATTTTGCCTGTTGTTTTGTCAACTGCTACACTCCTGGGATTGTGTAACAGAGCAGCTGTTGCAGGGCCGCCGTTTCCACCGTAACCTGCAGTGTCTCCAGCAATAGTTGTTATTACCCCTGAAGTACTTATTTTGCGTATTCTGTGGTTGAAATTGTCTGCTAAGTATACATTCCCTGCACCGTCTACATCCAGCCCCAGCGGGTAATTGACCATTGCGGCAGTAGCAGCTCCTCCATCACCACTAACTCCGGCAGTTCCTGTGCCTGCAATCGTTGAAATGATACCTGAGGCATCTATTTTGCGGATGCGATGATCTGAAACATCGGAAAAATACAGATTGCCAGAAGCGTCAATTTTCAGCCCAAACGGGTACCTCAGCATGGCCGCCGTGGCTGGTCCACCATCACCTGAAAAACCGCTGGTCCCATTACCTGCAATAGTGGTTATTGTTCCACTGATATCTATTTTACGTATTCTGCCATATTCCGCAACATATATATTACCCGTAGTGTCGCAAGCCAGATAGTTCACTGACACAAATCTGGCAGCGGTCGCCGGTCCACCATCGCCGCTGCTTGTTGAAGGTGAATCGATTCCGGCATAAGTAGAGATGATTCCCGACGGATCAATTTTTCTTATCATGCCATGGTTGCGGTCCGCAATTAAAATATTCCCGTGTTTGTCATTTATCGCACATTCCGGGCCGAATAGTGACGCGTTTGTTGCCGCACCTCCGTTAAAATAGTGTTCCTGTACAATGGTGTTCAGGTAGCCGTTTGTATCGACCATCCTTATTTTGCGATTATTAACATCCACAACGATGATGTTCCCGAATGTGTCGGCTGCAATACCAATAGCACCGGCAAAACTACCTGCAGTCGCAGGTCCACCGTCGCCGCTAAATCCGTTTACACCGTTCCCGGCAATTGTTGAAATTATACCAGCGGAATTGATTTTTCGGATCCTATAGCCGTCGATAAAGCAGATATCGCCGTATTTGTTTTCACAAATTGCACCTAAAGCACCCAATGTTGCAGCAGTTGCGGGGCCACCATCTCCACCAAATCCGAGAGTTCCCGTTCCGGCAAACCTTGTAATTATGCCTGAAGACAGATCAATTACCCTGATGGATGCGTTTTGGCTGGCAAGATATAGCTTACCATTTCTTGAGCAAAAAACAGACTGGGTAGTTACCTGAGCGGCAGTTGCAAGGCCACCGTCACCAGAATTTCCCGGTGAGCCATTTCCCGCAAATGTGGTAATTATCCCGGAAGCATTTATTTTTCTTATTCTGTTATTATTGTCTGCGTAGTATACGTTTCCCGATGCATCTGCGGTAATAGAGCCCTGAACGTAAATGTTGGCCGCGGTACCAGGTCCGCCATCACCGCTGTATCCTGTTGTTCCAGTCCCTGCCAAGGTCGAAATTATGCCTGAGGCATCTACTTTCCTTATCCTGTTTTTGATTACTTGGGCGTCGGATATAATGAGGTTTCCTGATGCATCTATGGTAAGACCCATTGGTCCAAAATTACGTGCAGACGTTGCGGGGGAGCCATCGCCATTAAAACCTCCACCAGAAACGGTTGATATGGTGCCCGATCCATTTATTTTTCGCACTCTGAATGCACCATCGACAAAAAATATATTCCCTAACCTATCGCAGGCAACAGCCCACGGCATCTTTATCGAAGCGTTGGAAGCGGCTCCGCCATCGCCTAGAAAGTCACCAGCTATGGTTGATATTATGGGGATACTTTGCGCGGCAGCCCTATTTTGCAAAGCAAAGAAACAGCCAATGGCCAAAACAAGCGGATAGAGCGATTTCATGGTGAGGTTTTTTGAAGGTGTAGTTTTTAAAACGAAATTTAGGGCATAATCCAATGTTAGCAAAATATTGACCCAATAAAATATGTATAATTTTAATGGTCGTAAATTTTCGGGTTCAATTGTCAACCTTTAGTAAATAATACATGATAGTTTTCTCTTGTGTTTCTGGGGCGCGGTCAACAGGCCGAGAGACATTGTTATCTTACTTTGTAAAGTTGGCAACAGATTCAGTACCTGTTGGCAATAGTGATATTTTGACTTGCGCAGTTTTTCTTTTAACGTCGAGATCAACTATTTCCCTATAACTAATTTGCCGGTTAGTGTCTCCGTTTTAGTTAGCGCTTTGATTAGGTAGACACCAGCTGGCAGATCAAAGGAACGAACTGTTTCCTTGTTTGTTTGCATTGCAAATTCATTGACCTTTTCGCCGAGGATATTTGTAATGACAACTTGTGCCACATCATTTGTTGCAGTGGTGAGCTTGAAGGTAGTGGTTCCCGAGTTAGGATTTGGGAACAAAACAAGCTTTGAATCAGTTGTTCCCGGTAAATAATTGGAAATCAGAGAGTGGCCGCCAGAAAAGTCGATTTTGCGAATGCGATAGGCAAAATAGTCGGCGATCAGCATATTTCCTAACGAATCAAAAAATAAGCCGGAAGGTCCGAATAGTCGTGCGCTGCTTGCCGGGCCGCCGTCACCTGAAAAGCCTGCAGTATCTATGCCTGCAAAGGCGTTTATAATTCCGAAAGTGTCTATTACTCTAATACAGGAATTTAGAAAGTCCGACACATAGATGTTTCCTGTTACTTTGTCTATTGCGATCCCTCTGGGAAGATGCAAGAGTGCTGCAGTAGCTGGGCCACCGTTTCCGCCATATCCTGCGGTATCGCCAGCAATGGTTGTAATTATGCCCGTTGTGCTTATTTTACGCACCCTGTGGTTGAAATTGTCAGTAAAGTATACGTTGCCAGCATTGTCGATATCCAGCCCTGATGGATAATTGACCATTGCCGCAGTAGCTGCCCCGCCATCTCCACTAAGGCCTGCCGTTCCTGTTCCTGCCAGCGTTGAAATAATGCCCGATGCATCGATTTTTCTTATTCGGTGTTGATAAAAGTCTGCAAAGTAGAGATTACCAAATCGATCGACCTTTAGCCCCATTGGCCCCCCAATCATTGCGGCAGTCGCTAAGCCTCCATCACCCGAAAACCCGCTTGTACCTGTACCGGCCATGGTAGAAATGATTCCGCTGGTGTCTATTTTTCTGATCTTTGGGTATTCGGCAATGTAAATATTTCCTATATTGTCTCTGGTCAAACCAAGAACAGCCTTAAATGTTGCAGCTGTAGCTAACCCTCCATCTCCGCTGCTCACATTTGTCGTATCAGATCCTGCATAAGTAGAAATGACACCATGCGTATCTATTTTTCTTATCATGTTGTGACCACGGTCAGCAATTAAAATATTTCCATTCCGGTCATCAATTGCATATTCCGGGATATATAATGATGCGTTTGTTGCTGCACCTCCATTAAAAACCAGTTCACTGGCGATTGTGCTCAGGTAGCGATTTGTATCAACCTTCCTTACCTTGCCGTCAATTGCAATTATATTGCCAAACGTGTCAGTTGCCAAACCAATGATTGCAGAAAAACGACCATCAGTTGCAGGTCCTCCATCCCCACTAAAGCCGTAAACGCCGCTGCCAGCGATCGTTGAGATTATACCAGTGCCGTCGATCGACCTTATTCTGAAGCCGTCTGCAAATATTATATTCCCATTTTTATCTTCACTTATAGCGTTGATTGCTCCCAATGATGCTGCAGTAGACGGCCCTCCGTCTCCACTGAATCCATAAGATCCATTGCCGGCGAACCGGGTAACAATGCCTGTGGATGGATTAATTACTCTGATTGTTGCATTTTGGCTGGCAAAATAAATTTTTCCATTTCGGGCGCAAAAGACCGACTGAGTGTACACCTCAGCTGCTGTTGCCGGGCCTCCGTCGCCTGAAAAGCCAGCCGTACCATTTCCTGCAAATGTGGTGATAATACCAGAGGGGTCTATTTTTCTAATCCGGTAAGAATAATCCGCAGAATATACGTTTCCAGAAGCATCTGCAGTTATCGACCCCTGGGCATAAATGTTGGCTGCGGTTGCTGGTCCTCCATCGCCGCTATAGCCGGTTGTGCCTGTCCCTGCCAATGTTGTAATGGTGCCCGAAGCATCCACTTTCCTTATCCTGTTATTAATAGATTGTACGTCGGCAATAATAATATTTCCGGACGCATCGATAGTGACACCTCTGGGATTAAAGTTACGCGCAGTTGTGGCTGGGTGACCGTCATCATTGAATCCTCCTCCTGATACGGTGGAAATGACTCCAGAGCTATTTATTTTCCGGACCCTGTTTTCGTCTTCAGTTATGTAAATATTTCCTGATCTGTCGCAGGCTACTGCTCTCGCAATCTTTATTGATGCGTTGGAAGCGGGTCCTCCATCACCAACTGCATCTCCTGCAATGGTTGTTATTATAGGGATACTTTGCGCTGTAGTGCGATCAGGCATTATGAGGAGACAGCCGATGGCCAAAACAAATGGATAGAGCGATTTCATGGTGAAGTTTTTTGAAGGTGTAGTTTTTAAAAACGAAATATAGAACTAAATCCAATGTTGACAAAATTTTGATCCAATAAAAAATGGATAATTTTGATGGTCGGAAATTTCCATGTTCAAATATTAACTTTTAGGAAATAATATTCAGTATCATTAAACTAATTCGTAATTTATTTTGATCAAAATTTTAGTTAAGTACACGTTTATTTGATTCATCACTAATTTTTGGTTCATTAACCTAATTACATTCTTCAATTACCAATTAACCATTTCCCGCTAACAATTAATCACAGCCTCTTTCATTATTTTAAAAAACTCATTACATTTGAGCTGTTTTCAAACAATACAATAGTAAATCGGCATAAATATGGCAAAGATCAAGGTAGCTAACCCTGTAGTAGAACTCGATGGTGATGAAATGACCCGAATCATCTGGAAGTATATTAAAGAAAAATTGATTCTCCCGTATTTAGACCTGGATATTAAATATTACGATCTCGGTATGGAATACCGTGACGAAACAAATGACCAGGTTACCGTTGATGCTGCAAACGCAATCAGGCAATATGGCGTCGGTATCAAATGTGCTACAATTACGCCTGATGAAGTTCGCGTAAAGGAGTTCAACCTGAAACAAATGTGGAAGAGCCCGAACGGCACTATCCGTAACATACTTGATGGTACTGTGTTCCGGGAGCCTATTGTAATGAGCAATATCCCACGCCTTGTACCTAACTGGACCGCGCCTATTTGTATTGGCCGTCATGCGTTTGGCGATCAGTATCGCGCTACCGATTTCCTAGTGAAGGGTAAGGGTAAACTCACAATTAAATTTGAAGGCGAGGACGGAAATACTATTGAGCACGAAGTATATAATTTCAAGGGCGATGGGGTAGCACTGGCTATGTATAATACCGATGAATCTATCATGGGTTTTGCAAGAGCATGTTTCAACCTGGCCTTACAAAAGAAATGGCCTTTATATCTGTCTACTAAAAATACTATCCTTAAAAAATACGATGGCCGCTTCAAAGACATTTTTGAAGATATCTATCAGAAGGAATTTAAGGCTGATTTTGAAAAAAACAACCTGGAATACGAGCACCGTCTTATAGATGACATGGTTGCCAGCGCATTGAAATGGCATGGTAATTTTGTTTGGGCTTGTAAGAATTATGACGGCGACGTGCAGAGCGATACGGTAGCGCAGGGTTTTGGTTCACTTGGATTGATGACTTCAGTACTCATAACTCCTGATGGTAAAACTATGGAAGCTGAAGCTGCCCATGGTACGGTTACCCGCCACTACAGGGAATATCAGAAAGGAAATCCAACATCTACCAATCCTATAGCTTCTATTTTTGCCTGGACTCGCGGACTGGCTTTCAGGGGCAAGCTGGACAATAACCAGGAGCTGATCCATTTTGCAACTGCGCTTGAAGAAGTTTGTATTGCAACCGTGGAAAGTGGAAAAATGACCAAGGATCTGGCAGTATGTATTCATGGCAACAAGGTGACACATGGTAAAGACTATTTGTATACCGAAGAGTTCCTGGATGCGATCAACGACAATCTGAAGGCAAAACTCGCGTAAATAGATATCCTTTAGTTGTTAAGGATTGATGATATTGACGCAATTATTTGTAAACTTTGCACTTCGAAGTTTTAAACCGGTTTAAAATTGACATTTTGATGAAAAAATTATTGATACTCTGTAGTTTGTTTATCGTTTTTTTTAGTTGTAAAAAAGATAATAAGCGAGATACTTCCAGTTACGGTCAGGCTGTTGAAGGCTTGTCCTTAAGTTATAATCATGCCTATATTTTCTTTTTTATACGCAATAATGTAATTGATTCTGACAGGGTTATTTTCCATCAGAATGGAACAATAACAGAAGTTTCCAATCGCTTCGATTCGGGCTCTTATTCCTATCCCGATTCATTGACTTATACCGTAAATACTAGTTTTGATAATGGAATTATCTGGAATAATATTCCGGGTACAATGCTCATGAGTTTTTATCCAATCTATGAGGCCATTAACCCAAGCAAACATTTCTTGTTGCATGACTATTTGAATAACGAAGTTGTGGAGTTGTATAAAACGAAAGGCAGTTTTGCGCTCCCGTCCATCTTAAACATTAATACTGCGGAAGATTCAGTTTACACTATTACCGGGTTCCTGAAGAAAGATAATTAGCAGTTGAATTAATTTTATACTGATTAATAAAATGGACCTGCCAATGCAGGTTCATTTTATTAATGGTTATCTCAGCAATGGCACGTAAGAGAAGGAATTGGACCCCTATGGTCTGATTTTGAAAACAGGGATACATTTACTTAACTTAGCGGTAATCTTGCGATAACATTACGGGGTTTTCTTTGCACCATAATTATAAAATGTATGAAAAAAAGTATACTATTTACGTTGCTGTTCATCAGCACACTTTTTGTTGGCAATAGCTTTGGGCAAAGCAAGCTGATCCACTACTGGCATTTCAATACCGGCACATTCACTATGTATACCGATACTATACATGGCATTTCGGCTGATTACTCCGATCTGGACGTAACCAAGGCGAAAATTCTTTATGCAAAAAAGACGGGAACTTCTGCCGCGTATATGACTTACATAGACACAATCAATGTTGCAGCAGCGGACGCTGATACAGTGAATGCAAGGATGGGACAGATTGATGGTAATGCATTGCGTGCCAGGAACCCCAGCGATAGCATGAACTTGTTGTTCTATATTCCTACAACTCATTTCAAGAACATTAAACTTACCTATGCTTCTCAGTCATCAAGCATAACTAAGGGTCAGTTGCATCAGATTTTTTCATACAGTACCGATAGCGGCTCAACCTGGAAAACTTCGGGTCTGTCTATGCCATCAGACTCTGCATGGTTAGTTTACCACCGTACTACAGTAACATTTACTACCGATACTACTGTCAATAACAACCCTAAGTTGGTTTTTAAAATTACGTTTGCTGGTAACGACACTGGCGTAAAGGGAAATAACAGGTTTGATAACATTACTGTAGACGGTGATACGATCACTAGCTCAAAAGTAGCAATTGAGAATATTGCTTCTATTGAGCCCGCATATACTCTGTATCCTAACCCTGTAGGTAACACACTTGCAGTTAGGTTTGAAACTGAAGGTGTGAAGTCATTTGTTATTGTTGATATCACAGGCAGGTCAGTTTTTTCCGGCACGACAAGTGGAAAAGAGTTCACAGTGGCAGTGGCTTCGTTACAGGCAGGTACTTACTTCATTAGCATCCGTGACGAAAAAACAGGATTGTTGACAAGCAAGAAGTTTGTAAAACAATAGAATATTTTGATGTTTTTACAACGGGCTGCCATCGGTAGCCCGTTTTGTATTTCGGGTGGGTCTTGACTTTGTTCGATTACATTTGTTTTAATCCGCTTTTAATTTCTTTTGAAACAGTTTACGTCTGGCTAATGTAGTAAAGAATAATCCCTTATTATATTTGTGAATTCTCTCCCTTAGTCCTTTAGATATTCAAAATGTTATTCTATTTTTGACGCTAGCTATGTGTTGGTTGCGATAGGATTTTTATGTACTTTCGTGGGAATTAGCGAGTAGTATTTTCATTTTCGCAATTAATGATTGCTCTCTTAATTTAATACATATATTGTAAACTGTAAATTTGTTCTCTCATGACGAAATTGTATCTTTCTTTTCCTAAGAAAATTACGAGTTTAGTTCTCCCATCATTTGTTGTTGGCTTACTGTTAAGTGTGCTTAGCGTAAGCGCGCAAGTGCCGGTAATCACTTCCATTAGTACCGGAACGGGCATACCTGGTGCGGCTGTGACCATAACAGGTCATTTTTTTAACGATACCCCGTCGAGAAATATTATTTATTTTGGTGCTGCAAAAGATTCTGCAATTTCAGGTGACTCGACTGTCCTTCACCTCACAATACCTCAGGGTGCTTCTCTTGCCAGCATTTCAGTTTTGAATAAAACTACACAGAAAGCTGCCTTCCAGCGCCAGCCATTTGTGCCTGAGTATGACAATAGTTGCTTTATTCCGAGGGCATTCAATTTTAAATCTAAAGTTGATTTGGCAAGGGCTGCAACAGCAACAGGGTCGAGCGTGTTCATGTCTGCTGTAGGCGATTTTGATGGCGACGGGATCAGCGATCTGGCTATTGCAGATCATGACTCCAACCGTATATACGTATATCGTAACACAAATAGTGCGGGTTCAATAAGTGCTTCTTCCTTTACCTATAGGGGAACGCTCGTACTTGCGGGCCATCCTACCAATATAAAACTTGGAGATCTGGACGGTGACGGACGATTGGATATAGCTGCATCTATCGACAACGGTACTTCAGTTACAGTTTTCAGAAATGTAACGGGCGCTTCTGGTATTACATTTCAAAGCAGGAAGACGTTTGTTGCTACCTTGGTTAGCGCTGCACCACGTTTAAATGAGCTTGCATTGGCTGATTTTGATGGTGACGGCAAGTTGGATATTGCAGTTGTTGTGGGTGGTGGTGACTCAGTAAGTATTCTGAGAAATACCATTACATCAGTTCCTGCCGGTACCAGTAATTTTCTTGGAACCGCGTTTGCTAATTTTATAAGTTTTGCTGTAGGCACCACACCAATGTCCATTGCTGTTGGTGACTTTAATAATGATGGCCTGCCAGATATTGCCACCGGTAACGCCGGTAGTGCTAATGTTACCGTATTGAAAAACAACTCATCAGCTGGTTCTATAAGTTTTATCAGCCCTATTTCTCCTCTTGCGTTGGGATCGGGAATGACATCATCAGATATTTATGCAGTTGACATAGATGGTAATGGTTTCCCTGAAATTATCACTACTAATTCTAACGCGACTTTCTCTACCAATTTGGTAACTATTTTCAGGAATACATCTTCATCAAGCACCTTTACATTTGCTTCTAAGGTTGACATTACTGCTGGCGGCGGATATCCTTTAGGTATTTCTTCGGGAGATTTGGATGGCGATGGCAAAGTTGACCTGGCTATTTCAAATTTGTTCAGCAATACGGTATCGTTGTATAGAAATACATCAACCACAGGTTCAATCACAACTAGTTCGTTGACCATAGGCGCGAGTTATGCTACGGGTATTGGGCCAATTGGTGCAAACATCGCCGATCTCGATGGTGATTTTAAGCCAGATATTATTGTGGGTAACAGTGGTAATGCAGCGTCGGGACTCACCCCAACCAATACGGTTTCAATTTACCGGAACTACCCATTGCCAAAACTAGATACGATAAGGGGAGCAACATTTGTTTGTACAAGTGTAGTTGATACCCTAAAGGATTCTACTTCTGGTGGTGTATGGAGCCTTTCTAACAACGTAAGGGCTACCATCAGTACGGCCGGTGTTGTTACCGGTATTTCGGCAGGTCAGGATACCGCGATCTATACGCTTATCTGTCAAGGTGATACCAGCATTGTAAGGAAGGCGCTTACTGTTGGTGTTTCTCCTAATGCAGGAACAATTAGCGGGCCAACAACAGTTTGTACCAGTGCCACTATTACGCTAACTACCACGGGCACGGGAGGTAGCTGGAGTAGCTCTGCCTCTTCTATTGCTACAGTTAGTACCGGAGGTGTAGTTACAGCTGTAGCAACGGGAATTGATACCATAAAATATACAGTTACTTCAGCCAGTTGTGGCTCGGCAGTAGCAAGGTATACGATTACTACTGGCGCAGGCACTGCAGGTACCCTTTCAGGGCCTTCAGCCGTTTGTAATGGTTCAAATATTATTTTGTCGAGTTCTGCGTCTGGCGGAACCTGGACCAGTGGTTCAACTTCTGTTGCTACAGTGAATTCTTCGACGGGTTCAGTGCATGGTTTAAGCGCAGGTACTGCAACTATGACCTATTCATTAACTACAGGATGTGGTACTGCAACTTCTACGAAAACCATTACGGTTGACGTTGCTCCTAATGCAGGGTCAATAAGTGGCGCCACTTCAGTTTGCCAGTCTGCGAATAC
>CANCOG010000131.1 GCA_947379685.1 Flavipsychrobacter stenotrophus
TCTTGAATACCGCATTCTTATGGAGGGCAGTGCTACCCAGCGCAATCCTGCATCTATAAACATGCCGGGCAGCACTCATACCAGACCACCTAAAGAAAACAATTATATTGACATGCCGTTGAAATGGGATGATCCGTATAATATTAAGACGCCCTATGCCATTCCAGGTCTGAAGCGCATGCAGATAGACCCACAGCTGAATGCCAATTATACTTTTGAAAACTATGTGGAAGGCGATTGTAACCGTGTAGCTCGTTCTGCCGGCATCCATGTAGCTCAAAAGCCCGGAGCTACTTCTTTCAACCCATTGGTTGTATTTGGTGGTGTAGGCTGGGGCAAAACCCACCTGGTTCAGGCAATTGGCAATGAAGTGCGCAGGTTGCACCCCAACAAATCGGTACTTTACGTTAGTGCGGAAAAATTCATTAACCAGTTCATAGACCACGCGAAGAACAATGAAGTAAATGACTTCATACATTTCTACCAGCTGATCGATGTACTGATCATGGACGATATTCACCTGTTTGTTCCTGCCGTAAAAACTCAGGATGTATTCTTTGCCATATTCAATCACCTTCACCAGAGCGGTAAACAGATCATTCTGACAAGTGACACTGCTCCGCGTGACATGGAAGGCATGCAGGAGCGCCTGCTGAGCCGTTTCCGCTGGGGATTGAATGCCGACATTCAGGCACCGGACTTTGAAACAAGGCAAGCCATACTGCGTGTAAAAATGCGTCAGGAAGGTTTGGAGATACCAGACGAGGTGGTTAAGTATATTGCTTATAATGTACAAACCAACGTCAGGGAGCTGGAAGGTGCGTTGATAGCCCTTTTTGCCCAGGCAACACTGAATAAGAAAGAAATTGATATGGACCTGGCAAAGCGTGTCATGAAGAATTTCGTGAAGACAGCTGCAAGGGAAATGACCATAGAAAACATACAGAAACTGGTATGTGATTATTACCATGTTCCTTATGAAAAACTGCTGACCAAAACCCGCAAACGCGAGGTGGTACTAGCCAGGCAGATAACCATGTATTTTGCAAAGAAGTTCACTAAGCAGTCATTGAAAACAATAGGTGACCACTTTGGTGGATTTGACCACACAACGGTGATCCACTCGTGCCAAACAGTTGAAAACCTGATGGATACCGACACGGAATACAAGGAAAACCTGATGGAGATATTGCAAAAAGTACAGCTGGCAAGTATCTAAACAGGCGTTGCAAAAAATAAACGCGATATTATTTTCAAAAAGGACTAAAAATCTTTTGTTTTATCGGTTAAACGCTTATCTTTGCACTCCCTTAGAAAAAGGAACAACAACAAGAGGCTATATTAGCAAGGTGAGGTGGGAGAGAGGCCGAATCCACTAGTTTGCTAAACTGGCGTGCGTCGTTAAGATGTACCGAGGGTTCGAATCCCTCCTTCACCGCTGAAAATTTTGGGTTTCACAACTCAACATGGACAGACCAAAAAAAGTAACAGAGTACCCGGGGAGTAGCGCAGGCCGGTAGCGCACCTGGTTTGGGACCAGGGGGTCGCAGGTTCGAATCCTGTCTCCCCGACTCTTTTTAAAAAAGCTCAACTGAAAGGTTGGGCTTTTTTTTTGACAATAACGCATCCCGACTCAGGTCGGGAGGGTCGCAGGTTCGAATCCTGTCTCCCCGACATTTTGAAGCATCTTACAATTAATTGTAAGGTGCTTTTTTATTTTAGTTGCGTCCCCAAGGCAGTTTGGGGTGGTATCTGGCGGGGGCATGTGGTTGCAGGTTCTAATCCTGTGTTGCTGGCATTACATAAACAAGTACGGCTAGATACAAATAAGTAGAGTTGTTCCTGCTTTACCCTGGATTTTACCGGTTATCAATTACCAAAGAAAAAGACCGATTTATACAATTACCTACTATCGATTGCCAATAATTTTGATGCTTCATAATAAAACAGGTAACTACAATTAACTTTTTAAAAAACAACGCTAAAGATGAAACTTTCAAAAATATTTATTGCATTAGCATTAATGCTCTCTGCAAAAGCCCATGCTCAAAAGGGTACCATTTCTGTATCCGTCGGCAATTTCAAAAATAATAATGGAATATGTTGGGTTTGTTTGTATAAAACGGCAAATGGATTTCCGAAAGATACTTCTAAAGCCGTCAAGAACCAAAAGGTTACGATTATAGAGAATAAAGTCCATGTTGATTTTCTAAACTTGCCTGCCGGTGAATATGCTGTCGCCACATACCATGACGAAAATGCCGATGGTAAATTAAACGAAAACTTTATGGGTAAACCCAAAGAAGGAACGGGGGTATCAAAAAATGCATTTCATAATTTCTCCGCTCCAGGATTTGATGATAATAAATTCATGTTAGAAAATAACGGAAGGGTTAATATCGAAATGAAGTTGAGGTATTAGTTGATAGTAATGGGGATGCGTCTATCTCAATGTACCAGTGTAGTAGCCCCACAAGCCGTTATATCTTTTACATCAATTCATCATCTTCGCAATTTCGCTTATTTTTGAATTGGCAGATATGACATGTCAATTAAAAACGATGACATATGGAAAATATAATCACGTTACCCTATAAAGAAATTGCTCCCAAAGGATTGCTTGCCGATTTTGTAAAATATTTTTGGTGGGCTGAAAATTCACGTGATACCAGTCACGAACTTACAATTCTTCCTGATGGCTGTTTCGGAATCGTTTTTCAGTTTCAGAATGACCAATTACATGCTATTTTCTTAAAAGGTATATGGACAAGGCCATTCGTAATAATAATCCCCCCTAATACTACTTTTTATGCGATCAGGTTTAAGCCATTAGCCGTAGAGGCTATTTTGGATTTCAAAATCGATAAGATTGTTGACCAGAATGTAGAAATGGAAAAAACCTTTTGGGGAATAAATGATTTACCTTTCAAAGACCTTACCGAATTTTCTGACCTGCTTACAGCAAAAATGACACTGGCATACAAAGCAAATAAGAATATTGATGATAGAAAGAAAAAATTATTTGATATTCTTCTTGAAAACAATGGATCTATAACTGTAGATGAAATTACTAAAACACTATTTTGGAGTGCCCGACAAATAAACAGATATTTTAAACAAATGTTCGGGCTTTCTTTGAAATCTTACTCCAATATCTTGAAGATTTTTTCATCGTACAAACAAATTGCAAAAGGTGAGTTCTATCCCCAGCAAGACTATTATGACCAGGCGCATTTTATTAGAAATGTAAGGCAGTATACAGGGGTTAATCCTAAAACACTTTATCAGAATAAAAAAGACCGATTTATCCAATTATCCATCCTTGAACAGAAATAATTTTGTGTTTCAATTTAATGGTTAGATCACAATCAAATCATTGATTAAAACCAAAATTATGGTAACGAAATTTTCCAATTTACTTAATTCTGTATTCTCCAAGTGGTGGATATGTCTGACATTTTTAGTTTTTTCAGGGATCTGCTTCGGGTATTTAGTACCCAATGCTCAAAAACCAATTTTTGCTAATTGCTCCGATAAAAAAGTTACAAAAGTTCTTGACGAAAGGATTTTGACGTGGACAGCAGACGATGCCCGGCAATTTTACGAGGTTATTGGTTCAGAAGGAAGAAAGGCATATCAAATGTTCTTTCTCAAACTTGATTTTTGGTTTCCGTCAATGTCCGCCTCTTTATTGTACATTTCATTGTTGTCCTACGCCTTTCCAAAAGGTTCTAAATATTCAAGACTTAATCTCTTGCCGATTTTCGGATGGCTGATGGACGTTTTTGAAAATATCAACCATTACACAATGTCAGGTAGCTATCCCAACCTGTCTCCCTTATCATTAGCGGTTGGTCCAATATTTACGCTTGCAAAATGGTTATTTGTTATTACAACCCCCTTTATCGCGTTAATTGGCTTTTCGATGCGACTTGCAAATAAGAGAGTGAAAGCTAAATAGAACAATATAAAAAGAGATATGTCGGTTTCAGTATTCAAAACAAATGTTCAGACACAGTCACAGGCGATATTAGTTATCAATGTATTAATTCAATATCTGCCTAAATATAAAATCAATTTTGATTTGGAGGATTGTGACAAAATATTAAGGGTAGAAGGGAATAATATTGAGGAAGACTTCATTGTAAAAAAAGTGTCTGCACAAGGATTTGAAGTACTATCACTTTAGAACAGATTTATTAAACAGGTATGCTGAAAACTGATGAGAGTATGCGTTATATTAAAAGTCGAAAAATGAAAATACGGTCTATTTTCCGTGCTATGTCTATCTCTATTGCCACTACTATAATTTTTAGTTGTAACGTCCTAAAAAAACCTATGGCAACTAACAAAAGCACAAACACAAAATTTGATCTTGCACTTGCGAAAAAACAAATTGAGGATATCAATCAAAGTTATATGGCAATGGTAACCAATGGTGATTCAATTGGAGTAGCCAGCTTATATGCAGAAGATGCTAGACTTCTCTTTGCTGGAATGCCCCCAATTGCTGGAAGAGCCAACATTCAAAGAGTTTTTGCGCGACTGATAAATTCAGGGGTAACAAAACTAGATCTCGAAACAATAGAAGTGTTCGGTACGGAAGAGCTATTGGCTGAAGAAGGCAAAGTAACAATTTTTGTAAAAGGTAAAGCTGTTGCAGAAAATAAAAGTATCATTCTTTGGAAGAAAGAAAATGGTAAGTGGCTGGTATACCGAGATATTGCAAATTCAAATTTGAAATAACTCTTTTCTTACATTCGTTTTGTATTCTGACACTAAGGTGGAAAGGAATTATTGCCGTGCTTTCAATAAAGGATTTTGGGAAATTTATCAAGTAGTTCGAAAGTTGTCCAGCCAAGTCTCGATAAGTATTTGCCAGTTCTTTCCAGTTGTTCCCTAGACTTCACCAATCATCCCCAAAAGTGCATTCAAAGCAAGCAGGTCCTTTATAAACTGGTTCGAAAGTTGTCCAGTCAAGTCCAAGTAAGAATTTTCCAGTTCTTTCCAGTTGTTACCTATACTTCCCAAATCATCCCCAAAAGTGCATTCAAAGCAAGTAAATCTCTGATAAATTGGTTCGAAAGTTGTCCAGTCGCCCCGACTCTTTAAAAGGTTATCTACGAAAGTGGGTAACCTTTTTTCGTTTTAGGGATTTTTGTGCTTATTGGAATGACCTACCCCGCAATAAAAAATCTGTGCTTTACAGTGATTAGCAAGATGTCGAATCCCTTCTTTCCGCTAACTTTATTGGATGCTTCGCTTCTTTGGCATCATGCTACTTATTTTGTGTGTATCGCTCACGCCACCCAAACGAGCGATAGCTCAACGCAGCAGCGATCTTCCTGAGTTGTCACCACGCAAGATTATGGCGCTGCCAAAGAATAAAGACACGCTTTCTATTCCATGCCCTTTTAATAAAGTTACAGCGCTCAAATGTCTATTTCCCGGCCGGTATTTTCGTTTCGAAGCGGTTGGCAGAACTGTACACCAGGAGTTTTGGACGTGTCCGAAGTGTCCGAAAGTAAAAGTGCCGGGTACTATGGACGGGCAAACAGCCGATGTATTTGAAAATCCCGGGGAGCAGGACGTTTTTCCTTTTGATGGCAATTCAACTATCTCCTGCGATGTGCTGCACTACACAGATGATGATGGCAACGCCTGCGTTATCATGTCTTTTTCCACTACACAAGCTACAATAGCTGCTGATGAAACCATGTTCACCGGTCGGTTCTCATGTGCTGTGCTCGGACTGGCAAGATTTGTAAGGATTGGGAACCGGTGGCGGCTAAAAGGCTTTGTGCCTTCATTTGGGTGTTATGGTGCTTTCCGCGATCTACCCGCTATACATCTTATCCGGTTTGGGAGAAATAACTACGGATGCTATCTGCTGGATTGCAATGGCGGCGCTGGTGGCCCATCCTGGGGTAACCTGCATATATTTGGCGAAGTTAATGGACGGTTTAAAGAGCTGCTTTCAGTGCCGGATGTAAGGCGAACCAATGCACTTGATGGCTGGATGGAACAGATCGGGAAAGCTGATACATCGTTTACAAGACCTTTTGGAGACTTACCATTAATAATAGAAGGCGACTACAAGAAATGGTCCTATACCGATAGCAACGAAACGCCTTTGGCGGGCTGCATACCATTAGAAATCAGAATGACCGTTGCAACCAGCGATAGCTTCGATTTCAGAATCAGGCGTGTATACAGATATAAAGGCGATGGCTACCATCTGCTAAAGACAAAGGTGACGACGAAGCATAAACCATAACTAGCAATTGAACATTTCAGATGTCCCGCATGTTGGCTCCTTTAAGCCTTGTTATTCAACTACACCGGCAGGTAGTTAACAGTTGTTTCTCACCCTTTATCAATAATTTCCAAAAGTGCGTGCAACGTGAGCAAGTCCTTTATAAAATGGTTCGAATCCTGCCTCCCCGACATAACAAGACAAGGCACCAGAAATGGTGCCTTTGTCATTTGTAGTATCTTTTAAAACCCTTTACAGGCTTGCAATTTGCTGGAAGAAGGGCTTTGCTTTGGGATTTAGAACTGCCTCGTTTTTCGTATCGTAGATAACTCACTCAGGAAAGATGAAATTTTGTACATAAACCCCGATAATGGCGTAAACAATGTTGGATATAGCAAATAGCTGATAAAAATATCAATGATGACAGTTCTATCAGCTATTTTGCAAAGATAAGGGACGACTCTGTATTAACCCATTGAATGGAACCCTACCTTGTTTCCTTCTGTGTCGATAAAAAGTGCAATAAAGCCCCTGTTGGCACCAATAGCCGTTTTCGGCAGAATAACTGTTCCTCCGGCACTTTCTACTCTGTCTAATGGAACAGAAAGGTCATTTCCGCCATCTAAGTAAACAGTTGTGCCGGTCGTTGCAGGAACAAAGTTTTCACCGCTAGCAATTGCTCCGCCAAATGCGCCTTTTTGTGGATCAGACGGTAAATATGCATATTGCATATGAGGACTAGGATCGACATGAATTTGAACATCTAAAACTTTTGCATAAAAAGTTTTTGCTCTTTCGAAATCTGTGGCTGGTATTTCAAACCAATTTAGAGTAGTTACCATGTTTGTTAAATCTATATGGTTATTAAATGTAATTATTTGTCGTTAAGGAATTAGCACAGTTTTACCTGTTGTTTTCCTGTTTTCCATTTGTCTGTGTGCTTCGGCAGCGTCTTTTAAAGGGAAGGTTTGTCCGATGTGAACTTTTAGTTTCCCTGTTGCAGCTTGCGAAAACAAATATTGATAAGCTTCCTGCATTAAATCTTGTCTTCCAAAATAACTTGCTAATCCAAAACCCTGCAAAATTTGGTTGTTATTTACAAGTGTAAAGGCTTCAATTGATGTAGATCCACCAGTTGGATTTCCAAAACTTATAAGCTTACCAAAGGGCGCAAGGCAATTAAAGCTATTTCGAAAAATTTCGCCTCCTGTAGAATCTAAAATTAAATCAACACCTTTTCCTCCTGTAGCGTCCATCACTTTTTGAACCCAGATAGATTCTGTATAATTTATTAATTCATCTGCACCCAATGATTTGGCAACAGCAAGTTTTTCAACATTACTTGCGGTGGCTATTATTTTACCTGCTCCCATTTGTTTTGCAATTTGAACTAGTAATGTACCCACACCACCTGCAGCTGCGTGTATTAGAACAGTTTGTCCAGATTGTAGTTTCGCTCCGTCTTTCAACATCAGGTATGCGGTAAGGCCTTGAACTTGCAATGCCAAAGATTCTTGGACAGAGATAGTAGGCGGAATAACTGCCGCCAAATAAGAGGCTGTAACAGCATATTGGGCATATCCTCCGCCATTAGGAAGCATAGCAACTACACGATCTCCTACGGAAATATTTTCGACACCTTTTCCAAGCTCGGTAACTATTCCCGCCACTTCAAAACCGGGTAAATAAGGTAAAGAGACTGGGAATACATATTTATTTCGCCTTTGCATGCCGTCAGAAAAATTCACCCCTGATGCTTCTACTTTAATTACAATTTGCCCATCGCCGGCAGAAGGCACTGCTACATCGTGTAAGATCAACTTTTCAGAACCTCCAAATTCATTTACTATTATCTGTCTCATATTCTTTATCGTTCTCTAATTAATTTGCTACAACTTCATAAATGGCGTTGATATTTCCTTTTGTTGCTTTTGAATAAGAACAAATCGATTTAGTGGCTTCTACCAGTTTTTTCGCAGTATCGTAGTCTACATCATTTATTTTAACTAGAAGATGAGCTCCGAGATCATAATTACCGCTATCATGTAATACACCAATTTTAGCAGTTACCAACACATCTCCAATTTTAACTTTTTCGATTCCTGCAGCAATTGTCACACTTGTTCCAAAACAAGCTGACCAAGCCGCTGCAAATAGTTGTTCGGGATTTGTTTCGCCGCCAGCACCGCCCATTTCTTTGGGAAATCTGATGTCTACATCCAATAAACCATCTGATGATTTTGAGTGACCGTTACGACCTGCTAACGTTTTCACTTCTGCTTCATAAATTTTTTCCATTTTTTTTAATTTTAATTATTAACTATTTATTAGTTGCTAATATTTAATTCGCTAAGTCCAAAATTTTGAAGTACGCCTGCTTGCACTTGTTTTGCAGTTTCATTAATGATTTCGTTAACACCAACCATCATTTTATCTACCACAGTTCTCAATGGGCGTTTGCCATTGGGCATTTCTACCAATTTTTCAATTGCTTCTGTTACTTGTTCGGGCTTGTTAGGAATGTTTGGGTCTGCCATCATAGCCGTAGTTGTTTGAGAAGAAGTATTCAAAAGTTCGGCTGATTTACCATATTCAGCTAGCACATCTGGGTTACCTGGAATATAGATTTTTTGAAATAACTCTGTAGTAATGAAACCGAAACCTGTACTTGCTCCGTGATCAAAATTGTCTGTTTTTCCATTTTTTTATTAATTGTTTTTAATTGCTTACTTTTGTACTTGCAAATTACAAGTGCAAATGTAAAGACATTTACTTGTAAATTGCAAGTAAATAAAAATATTTTTTATGGAGGATAAAAAAAAGGCAAGATCGAGCTGTGGAGTATCCCTATCATTGGATATTATTGGGGATAAATGGTCTCTATTAATTGTTAGAGATTTAGCTTATTTAGGCAAGGATACCTACGGAGATTTGTTAAAGATGGAAGAAGGAATTGCTACCAATGTATTAGCGGATAGGTTAGTAGCTTTAGAAAAAGCAGAGATAATTACTAAGGAAATTTTTGTGGGGAGTAAGTCAAAATTTAAATATAGACTAACCGAAAAGGGAATTGATTTATATCCAATTATAATGGAGATTATGTTATGGGGTAGCAAATACTGCGAAGTAATGCCTGAACAAATAGAGATTGCGAAAATGAATAAACAAACGAGGGACGCGTTTACAAGGGATGTAATGAAGAAGCGACTTAAAGAGTTAAATGAAAGGGGTTAGCATTTTATTTTTACGACTGCGGCGTTTTATTGTTTACAAAAATATAATACTTTAATAATATTTAACTTGATCGAAAACATATATTCATCTTCACTTTATATCCTATCGGGAGTACTAGCAAGTAAAACTGAACAACTTGCCAACAAAAGTTTTATTCCGGTCCAACTCTGAGTGCAAGCACGATAACCAGACTAATAGATAAACTAGAGACGTGAAAATGATTATAAGAATTTATCAAGGTAAGCTTCAAACATTTATCCTTCTTCAACTTCAAAATCACTTTTCCCTTAGTTGCATTTTATAGAAGTATTAAATAAAGACAATAACGTCTATTCAATTTTCCTCGCTCGTATGATAGTTGATTTTGGCAATGAAATCCAACTCGCTCAAGTGTAGTTACAAGAGTATAGTTCGCAACCTATCCAGCCAACCTCTTTCGGAGTTATGCTGAGTTCTGCCATCTTATTAAGGTCAATGTTGAGTGATGCAATAACATTCTGAATTGCATCTAAATCCTTTATAAAATGGTTCGAATCCTGCCTCCCCAGCTCTTAAAGAGTTTATTTACGAACGTGGGTAGCCTATTTTAATATGCGCAATTTTCTTACTGCATTTCTGATTTTGACAACAAGGATTATAGAGGTGGCACTATTTTTTAGTTGATATAAATGCCCGCAATTACGATCTCCACTCAAAATTGGAAAATTCCAATTGCTAGCACCAAAAACAAAAATCATGAACCAATTAAAAAACAAAGTAGCAATAGTTACCGGAGCGGGATCTGGCATAGGTAAGGCCATTGCATTGCTTTATGCAGCTGAAGGCGCAAAAATAGTTGTAACTGACATCAGCGAGGAAGGAGGGCTGGAAACTGTAGCTGAAATCACTGGCGCAGGCGGTGAAGCAGTCTTTATCCGTGCCGATACTTCAGTTCCCAGTGACAACTGGCATGTGACGGAACTGGCAGTAAAACAATTCGGAGCACTGCACATTGCAGTAAATAATGCAGGTATCGGCGGGCCGATAAAGCCTGTTGGGGAATATCCTATCGAAGGCTGGGACAAAGTGATATCAGTTAACCTGTCAGGTGTTTTCTATGGCATGCGCTATCAAATTCCGGCAATTCTGGCAGCAGGTGGCGGCAGCATTGTGAATATTGCATCCATACTTGGCAAGGTAGGAACACAAGGATCGCCAGCATATGTAGCTGCCAAGCATGGC
>CANCOG010000132.1 GCA_947379685.1 Flavipsychrobacter stenotrophus
GTGGCGATAGATGGGTTGCTGCTCGTCCACCTGCCGCCCGTTGTTGTATCAGTAAGGGCTACTGATGAGCTGACGCAAATTGAAGATGGGCCAGAAATGAAGCCGGCATATGGGAGTGAAATGGAACGGATTGTGAAATACGCTATATCTGTAGTGCAAATATTCGAAATTACATAAACAATGGTTGAAGTACCTGATGCCACCCCAGTTACTATACCTGAAGCAGAAATCGTAGCCACACTATGGGTGCTACTTCCCCATGTGCCACCTGGTACTGGATCACCCAATGTGGTTGTACTTCCAACGCAAACATTTGTATCCCCGACAATGGCACCAACAGAGTTAGGTAAAACCACAATAGGCATTATTGATATCGTGCTGCCACATGAATTTGATACACTATACGAAATAGTATCATTGCCATACGCAGCGGCAGAAACTATTCCGGAGGAACTTATAGTCGCTACTCCAGTATTTGAAGAAATCCATATGCCTCCTGCGGGAGTATCAGTAAAAGTTGTTGTTGTACCCGGACATAGGTTTGATGTACCAGCAATTGTACCGGCAACGGGGAATGGATTTACGGTAACAGTTACGGTTAGGGTATCCGTCATTTGCCCATCAGAAACCACAATAGAAAATGAATCGGCACCGCTGTATCCTGTGGCAGGTGTATAAGATAATCCTAAAGGGGTGAGTGTATCTCCATTGGAAATTGTAGTATATGATGCCACTAATGTACCATGCGCAGGCCCAACCAATGCGCTCCAGTTTTCGGTTTGCCCGGAATCAACATCAAAAACCCTTAGTAATGTGTTGATTGAAATTGCAGTTGCATTTTCGCAAACAATTAAACTTGGGCTGGCTCCCCCGGTAAATACCGGCCCATTGTTAAAGGTCTGCTCAAACCCTTGAGTAAGTGTGTAACCTCCGCTCTGCAAGGTAGCTATAAAGGTCTCTCCCATGCTATAGCTCAGAGTTGGGCCACCTGATGGTGCACTGTAGCCCCCTAAAGTGCCAATTACTGATGGCTGGAGGGATTGCGCTTTTGCCGTTGGGACGCAAAGCACAATCAAGATGATATAAACAAAATTTTTATTCATAGTGTTTCGTTTTTAATGACATTTTGGCCTTGACAAATTCAGTTTTGAAAATTTGACCATGTGGACTATTTCCCGTGAATTGATTCTAGTTTCTTTTTCAGATCTGAATTTTCTTTTTGTAACTCAATCACCATTTTATACAATTCCTGAACACCTACAAGCGCTATTCCGGCAGGGTCAATTGTGCTGATACTTTTATCGTCATTACCTACATGAAATACTTGATAAAAATCTTCTGACATTGGACCAATGTGTTTAACGTCCTTGCCCTCACGTATGTAATTCCAAGAAGTTATTTCTAATTCTGCTATGCCTTCCAAAATTTTGAGCTTATTTACATTTTGAAAATTCTCCTTTAGCTTTTTATATGACGCATTTGTCCAGACTCCACCATTTGATAAGTATGCGCCATTAGATGCATTAATAAACCTACCCGTACCGTAATTGTCGATGAAAATCGGGTTTCCATTCCCCGAGTTATACATGTACATTAAATTGCCAGTCCCTACATTGCTTAAATACATCAAATTATTGCTATTTGATGTGTTTGTGTTGTCCAATTCAAGCCCTCTTCCTGTTCCACTTGTTTGAAGAACTGCAAGTGTGGAATTATTTGAAGTGTTACCGATTACCGCCTCAATCGGTGTCCCAGAATTTCCCGTATGATTAATGTTTAAACCATGCGCTGCGTTACTGACATTCATTTGGTAGCACGAACCGGTTGTATACGGATCATCTTGTCGTATTCTTCCAATTACATGTAAATGTTCTGAGGGAGAAGTAGTGTGAATTCCCAGATAATTGCCAGCGTCATAAATCTCCGAAGTTGTTAGATTTGTAGAGTAACCCGATGCCGTGGAATATTTAGGTACATAGTTTCCTGTGCCAGCCCCAGTCAACCCTGCAGAAATTGCAGATGTTGTTATACTCGTTACTCTACCTTGGGCATCGGTAGTAATTGTGGGAACAGAAGTTGCCGATCCGTATGTTCCCGGTGTTCCTACATTTGGCAGGCTTATGGTACCACTTGTCGTTATTGTGCCTCCGCTCAAACCAGTCCCGGCCGCTACCGACGAAACTGCACTTATAGTTGAAGGTGTCCATGTACTCCCGCTCCATTGGAGTACTTGCCCGGTAGTTGGGCTTGAAGCACTAACGTTGCTACCCTGTAGCGAATTTGAATTCCATAGTGGAGAGGTATTTTGTGCGCTAATTGTCGTTCCTGATATATTGATCCCAGTGCCTGAGGAATATGTGGTGCTTGCTGGGAGAGCAGGTCCCCAACCCGTGCCACTCCAGGTAAGCACTGACCCAGGCGTGGGTGATGTTCCATGAGGGGACAAACTGTCGGCTGTATTTGCGTGTAACGCATACGGTACGCTCATCATTTGCATTGTACCCATATCAACAAAGCTCGTACCGCCAGATGGATCTAACTCTACCTGCATAAACTTAGCATTGTGGCCCCAGTTTACAGCTGTCATTGTACCCGTAGCTACGGTACCTGTACCCATATTTACATTAAATAACCCTAAAGAATTAGTCGTTGGTGAAAATGTTTCCTGGTAAATAATTGTGCCCGTAGCAATGCTGTCATGTATAGTGAATCTAATTCGTATCGTTGCATTAGCAATTAAACCGCCCGAACTATTCCTTGCCACAGCCTGGTACGGAATCGCCTGCGGCACTTGTGAATAAGACTTAAAATTGCTGAGCATTAAAGTGCAGAGCATTGTTCCAAAAAATAGCAAATTTCTTTTCATCGGGATTGATTTATATTGTTAGAAAATGACTTTAAGGTGTAGAACTTTGTTGCACTATTTATTGCTTTTGTATCGGTTTATTCGAGGTATTGTAATAGGCCCTATAATTTCTGTGGCTTCTATTTTGACAAATTCGCTGGACACACTATAAACCATCAACCCACGCATAGCACCAACAAACATTGTTGTATCCACTTGAAGTATAGTAAACGTTACTGCTTTCCAATACCATAAAACCTGCGCAACCACCACCATAATTATTTGTATTATCAGTAAAAAGCCCCTCCGAGTAATGACTATTTGGGGCAATACCGCAACCTTGTGAAGTAGGACCATTTGCCCAAAGAACAACACCAATTTGAACGGAAGTAGGAGGCACCAATGCAGAAACTGAGATAGCTGTTGAAAAGGAACCACCCCCGCTAGCAATTGTCAAATAAGGTGTTGGAGCCGATGGATTTGTCCCAATGATATACTGAACCGTATTTCCGACCTGTAAGGTGTACATCAAATTCGTGCTACTGTTGATTCGTATTGCTCCAACTCTCCTCCTAAAACTATATCCTGATGGTAGTGAAGGTGAGACCGATGAAATTGAAACCAATGATTTGACCGTAGAACCGTTTGAAATCAAATAGACATAATACCAGGTTGAAGCAGCTAACGAGCCTGCATCCAATCCATTTACTCCTGTTGATGAAAGGTTGTTTGTCAAGCTTACATTACTGGCTATGTAGGGATTGCCGGATCCGTCTTTTAAAACAACTTCATTGGCTGTAATATCTAAGGTGGAAGATGAAGTAACCTGTATTTTAAGATTGGAGTATGTCAGACCTATACTGGAAACGGACGAAGTCTGCCGAACATTCAATACCTGGAATCCGTCACCATCATATTGAGCAGTGTAAATTACCCCCGCGGCAAGATCTCCTGCTGCAAGAGCTGAAGTACCGTTCTTGGTAAGGCTCACTGCACCAAGACCATCTACATTTATTGTAGCAGGCCCTGTATTGCTTGCTGCGGCTTTAAATGAAATAGCCAACCCTTCAGTTAAATTACCGATGTTAGCTGGTGAAGTTGCAATTAGGACATTAGCTGTACCACTCACTGTACCGCAATAATTACCCAAATAATTAGCAGCGGCGCTTTTTTTGGAAAAGAACGCATAAGGTACACTCATCATTTGGGTAGTGCCCATATCCACGTAACTTGTCCCCCCTGCAGCATCCAATTCCACCTGCATGAATTTTGCGTTACGCTCCCAGTTGATGTTGCTGAATGTTCCAATGGTCGCACTACCCATACCAACATTTACGTTAAACAACCCCAAGGTATTTGTGGTTGGTGAAAATGTTTCCTGGTAAATTGTGGCACCGGTAGCAATGCTGTCATGTATAGTATAGCGTACACCTATTGTATGACTGGCAATTATACCGCCACTGCTGTTGCGGGCTATGGCTTGGTACGGAATGCCCTGTGGGGTTTGCGAATAGCAGCTAAAATTGCTCAAAAGCAAAGTGCACATCCAAGATCCAAAAAATAGAAATTTCATTGTCTTCAGCATTTTTTTTAGTCTTAATAATTTATCTTTTTAGTGTATCCCGTAGATTTTTATCGTTCCAGAAAATGTGCCAGCCGAAATGTTGATAATAAAAGCATTTAGCACCGAGGTTGAATTTATACTGCCGTTTATGAAATCCTGATTAAAGTAACCACCACCACTCACCCTGTACATCGAAAAGCCGGTAATAGTTTTGCTGTTTGAATTATTCACGTTAAAGACATGCAACGAGGTGGTAAATGAATATCCAAAAGTTGTTGTAGGAGCGTTTGCATTGTACGTTAGATTTATTTGGCCAGTCCCCAAACCTCCTCCTCCGGTTCCTGCACTTGAATATGCAAAAATCCCCCCTTCATAGTTGCTTGCAGACGTCAAATAACTGCTTCCATTTGTAGTAGAAAACAAAATGTACGGGTGGCAGCTAGTTGTAAATGTTACGTTATAAAGTTCTATTTCGTAATCATCAAACTTCGAGTTGAAATAGGTGCTGTCAATTGCAACTGAACTAACTGAGTTAAAATGATTTTTATATAAAAGCATTTTTGCTCCATCGCTACCGGTTGTGCCAGTGGATTGGGCAAAGAGTGCATAAGGTACACTCATCATTTGAGTAGTGCCCATATCTACATAGCTAGTCCCTCCGGCAGCATCCAATTCAACCTGAATAAATTTAGCAGTCCGTCCCCAGTTAATGTTACTGAATGTCCCTATAGTTACACTGCCCGTGCCAACATTTACGTTAAACAGGCCCACAGCATTGGTTGTCGGTGAAAAGGTTTCCTGGTAAACAGCTCCTCCAGTTGAACTGCTATCGTGTATAGTAAAGCGTACGCTTATCGCATGATTGGTAATTATACCACTGCTACTGTTGCGGGCTATCGCTTGGTAAGGAATACCCTGCGGTGCTTGGGCAAAAGCAATTTTTACCGTACTGATGAAAATAAATACAAATAGAATTAACAACTTCATATTTAATATATTTATTTAATAATAGGCAATGACTCTTATTTTCCAATATGCAGCCGTGATCCTGCTATTTGCACCCGATGTCTTTAATCCAATTGTAAAACCATTCGGTACAATGCGATAATTAATGTAAGCAGTGTTAATTGAGAGAACCATTCCATAGTCGGCGTAGGTATAGTCAGCGTCAGTAGCTGGTGAAACTTGGACAATATCTCCTGCACTATATCCCAATTCGCTGGTTTGGCAAATCAGATAAATATTTACAATTTTTGGGACACCACTAAAACCGTGCGCCAAAGTGACCGGAGATCCGAAAGTTATTGATTGGTCGACGGAAGTGTAGCTGGTTGTAAAAATGCCCGAGCCCGACACGCCAGTTAACTGACTCCCATCCACGGCTGGTAGTCTGCCTGAGCCGTCCAGTTTCACAATATTATTGGCACTTGTTCCAGTGTTTTCTGTAGCTGCTGTTCCCAAGCCCAAATTTGTTCTCGCTGTTGATGGATTCGTTAAATCACTCAGGTTATTGTTGGTCTGTAAAAAATTACTATAATTGATTAGTTGAAATCGAGTACCATCATATTGCGCAGCGTAGATATTGCCGGATATGATATCCCCCGAAATCAAGGGTGCAGCACCATTCTTGGTCATATTTTTTACTCCTAGGCCACTGATGTTTAAAGTTACACTTCCGGTATTGTTGGCCGATGCCAAAAAAGAAAGCGTCAATCCAGTGTCTAACGAAGGGACAGGTATTGTGGGCGATAGCACTATTGTGTTGGCCGATCCACCTGCGGTACCACAAAATTTGCCTAAGAAATTATACCCATATGCTTCCCTGCTTTTTTCGGAATACAGAGCATAAGGAACACTCATCATTTGAGTAGTGCCCATATCTACATAGCTAGTCCCTCCGGCAGCATCCAATTCAACCTGCATAAATTTTGCATTCCGTCCCCAGTTAATGTTATTAAACGTACCAACGGTTGCACTGCCATTACCAACATTTACGTTAAACAAACCGAACGCATTAGTCATCGGCGAAAAAGTTTCCCGGTAAACAGTTGGCCCGCTAGTACTACTATCGTGTATGGTAAAACGTACGCTAATTGTATGATTGGCAATTATACCACCGCTTTTATTGCGGGCTATCGCTTGGTAAGGGATGTCCTGCGGAGTTTGTGCTGATAAAGCAGACGTTACCGTTACAATAATGGCAGTTAAAACACATTTTATCATGTTCTATTTTTTAACCGATTGAAATTATTTATTCAATATTAATCATAATTTTCAGAAAACTGATTTTTTATTCCAATTTATTTTTGTTATTTATTTGTTACCTATTTTAAAGTACTGGTAATTACGTGTTTACTACTGGTCACAATTAAATTCCAATTTTGAACAAATAGGTATCCTTCACCCACCCAATCCCTCAAACCCCAACAAACCCTGCATTTGTAAGACAAATACCATTAAAAACCGTGATGAAAAACAGTCCAGGCCATCCCCCTTCCTTCACGTTAATAAAATGAAAAGTATAATCCCATTATACTCAATAAAATAATTTTTCTTATTATTGCGCTAACACCTGAAAACATGAATGAAAATTTGGAAAGCCTGATGTACCCCATAGGCAGGTACCAGAGACAGGACGGTTACACTCCTGAACTCCTCAAAGAATGGATAACTGTTTTAAAGCATCTCCCCTCCTGGATGGATGCCTGTATTGAAAACCTGGATGCCCACCAGCTCCAGACTCCTTACCGCGAAGGCGGCTGGACCATTCAGCAGGTTGTGCACCACGTAGCCGACAGCCATGCAAATGCCTACATCAGGCTTAAGCTCGCACTTACGGAAGATAATCCCACTATAAAGCCATACAACGAATACCGCTGGGCCCTGCTTAATGATGTGCAGGATGTCCCGGTGAATGTTTCCGTAACCATGCTGCACACCATGCACATACGTATGGTTTCGGTTATGAACAGCATGCAACCCACCGACTGGGAACGCACTTATTTTCACCCTGAGCACAAACGTGATATCCCAGTTTGGGAAATGACTGCAATGTATGCCTGGCATAGCCGCCACCACACTGAGCACATTATGCGCCTTCGAGAGCGCATGGGCTGGTAAAAATTAACTGCCAGTCCGTAACTTTACTGGAAAAAATATTACATTTATCATTATTAATTCAACACCATGTCTTCTTCTTTAGGTTTGTTTATTTCAGCGCATAGCCTGTTACGTTATATAGTTATTTTGTGTACCCTCGCGGTAGCAGCACAAAGCCTTATTGGCTTGCTGGGTAAAAAACAATTTGGTGCCGGTAACCGGAAGGTCGCACTTATGATGATGATCTCCTGCGATATTCAGTTATTGCTCGGGCTTGCTGTATTTTACCTTGGTGGCCATATGCACACTTTCTCTACGCCAGGTGGCATGCACGACCGTTACAGCAGGTTTTATGCCATGGAGCACCCAATGAGCATGATCATAGGCATTGTACTGGTACATGTGGGTTACAGCATCGCTAAAAAGAATATGGATAACGGCCGCAAATTCATGCGCCTGTTCTGGTGTTCTTTTATCGCACTTTTTATCTTTGTAGCTATGACACCATGGCCATCGAAGCAAATTGTGGGCAAGCCATTTATGGCCGCTGTAACTGTGTCACATTAAGCTAATGTTCAGAAAAGTTGTTCAGCCATTTTATACCCTTTACGTAGCGTTAACCTTTACCGTCAGTATTCTGCTGGCCTTACCGGTAATTGCTGCAATGGGACTGGGCAACAGTGTGCGGGCACGCAGCGCAATCCATTCATTCATCAGGTTATGGAGTAAGTGCTGGTTGTGGGCCATAGGCATGTCTGTAAAAGTTTCCGGCCCCGCCCCACCCTCAGGCAGGTACATTGTGGTTGCCAACCACATTTCTTATCTCGATACGCTCGTCATATTTCCGGCAATTCCCGGTCACTTCAGGCCACTGGGTAAGAAGGAAATTTCCAAGATCCCGGTGATCGGCTTTATTTATAAACAGATCGTGATTATGGTCAACCGCAGCAGCGCCGTGAGCCGGTCTATTAGCATGAGGTTAATGTGGCGTGTACTAAAGAAGGAAGGCAATATTGTCATTTTCCCCGAAGGCACTTTCAACGAGACAGAGGCCCCCCTCAAAGAATTCTTCGACGGTGCCTTCAGGCTGGCCATCACAACCCAAACCGATATCCTTCCCCTTGTACTACCTGATACCGTTGACCGTTGGCATTTCAGCCACTGGTGGAAACTATGGCCCGGCAAAAACAGGGCCGAATTCCTGAAACCCATTAGCGTACAGGGTATGGAAATGAGCCAGCTGAAAGAACTCAAAGCCAAGGTCTATTCCGACATGGAAAACGCACTGGTGGCCTTAAAGCAACAAGCAAAAAAGTAGTTGGTGCTGCGGTTACACAGCGACAAATAAAAAAGCTGCCCGTCAATTATCAGGGCAGCTTTAAAAGGTTCATTGAATTTTGTCAAGTCAGAAAACGTCATCCAACAACACGTTACACACTTTTTATTTTTGACTTTTTACTTTTGACTTTACTTTAATATTCGTCTTCGTTAAAGAAGAAGTCTTCCTGCGTCGGATAATCAGGCCATATGTCTTCTATGCCTTCATATATTTCGCCCTCATCATCCAGCTCCTGCAGGTTCTCCACTACCTCCAACGGTGCTCCCGATCGGATGGCGTAATCAATGAGTTCATCCTTTGTCGCCGGCCAGGGTGCATCTTCAAGATGTGATGCTAATTCAAGTGTCCAAAACATATTGTGATTATTTTAAAATATTCTGCTATTTTTGCAAATGTAAGTTAAATTCAAAAAACGAAACTGTAAATTTCCAAATTGCTACCCCAAGGTATAAAATGTTTTTAAACAGACATCTTTTTATGCCCGTTTGGTTGGTTGTAATGCTTAAATGTGCATATTTACAGTCCAATTCCCCAATATGCTCGCTGTTAGTCACCTGCTTAAAAAATATGGAGCCGTTACCGTTGTCAATGATGTTTCCTTTACGGTTGCAAAAGGAGAAATATTGTCGATAGTTGGCCCTTCTGGTGCGGGTAAAAGCACCTTGCTGCATCTGATGGGCGCACTCGATAAACCCGACGGCGGCAGCGTACTCATAGACGGGGTGGATATCCTTAAACTGCCACCAAAAAAGCAGGCAAAATTCCGAAACAGCCAACTCGGCTTTGTATTCCAGTTCCACCACCTTTTGCCCGAATTCAGCGCACTCGAAAACGTGTGTATGCCGCTCTGGATAAAGGGTACAGCCAAACAGGAAGCAGCAGCACAGGCAACTGAGATGCTCGAAATCGTAGGACTCGGCAGCAGGCTACATAACAAACCTTCCGAACTTTCCGGGGGCGAACAGCAGCGCGTAGCCATTGCCCGTGCACTGGTAACCCGTCCGGCAGTTGTAATGGCCGATGAACCTACAGGTAACCTCGATAGCGCCAACGCCCAGGCTGTACACGAATTATTCCTGAAACTGCGCACCGACTTCAACCAGACTTTCGTCATGATCACCCACAACGACGAACTCGCCGCCATGACCGACCGCACCCTCACCATGCGCGACGGAAAAATAGTAGAGGAAAGGAAGAATCATTAATTTTACTTTGAATATTTCATAAAGTAGAGGTTCTGCTTTGCGTTCTTTGCGCCTTCACTATGCGCCCTTTGCGTGAAACGACCCTGACACGATGCCGGACATAATTTCCCAATCATTACAACGGCACCCTAACCAGCATCATCGAATACCGGTCTTTAACCTTCTCATATCGGACTTCTTCATACGTATAATCTTCCATCGCAAAAATCATTGATTGATCGAAACGCTCAAATTTCATCAATGGTTGAGTGAATCTTTCAGGTAAAAGTTCCGCAGATGGCCTGCTTTCCCGCCACGAGGATACCCTGACTTTGCCGTAGGTAATTTGTTTTAAGTAAGAAAATTGGTTCTTACATTCCCAATCTTCCCATTTTTCACGGACGGCCTTGGTTTGTTCTGTGCTGTCGTGGTTAAATTCAGTAACATCCCAGCGGTAACTAAAAAAGCTATCTTTGGCTTCGTTATATCCCAAAAGGGAAGTCTCACAACAAGTATTAGCCACCTGGTCATAGAGCAGGAATTCATGTGGCTTGCCATCGCCGTTAAAATCAAAAAAGTGAAGCACATCAGCCTCACCATCGGTGTGCGCACTACCGCCCGTTGCCTTATACCACAGTTCATGAGTATATCGCTTGTTCACCGCAGGATTAG
>CANCOG010000133.1 GCA_947379685.1 Flavipsychrobacter stenotrophus
CCTATCGTCCTGGGCAAAACAGGTATATCAAGCTTAAGAGTGAATTGCATTCGCCAAAATTAAGTACAAATTCTGTGAGGGGACTGCCGCTTGCTGAAAATGTACGGCACCAATCGCCTGTCATGATGGCTTTTGCACTTGACTTATAAAAAAACCCGGCCATAGTAACCTGATGTTAATTATATCAGTCACCACACCATCAGCTAATCAGCACACCAGCTAATTTTCCATTCAGTCACATCAATTATTCCCTAATAACACTTATTACATTACACCATTTTCACTTGCATGCTTTCATTTTTTTACATCTCACAATTAACCATTAATAATTTACTAATTAACAATAATATAGACTGACTTTTACACAATTTTTCTGTACATGGTGTGCCGAAAAGCGTCACATGGTGTGCCGGAAAGTGTCACATCATTTATTGTTTTTCGGCCGGATTTTTGTTGTTGATGCACCTTTGTGTCATAAAAAGCGTAGCCATGCATAAGACAGAAAACACCCTCAGCCTAAACGACATCATTGCAGCAAATCTCTGTAACCAGATCATCGAATTCCAGAACAGCATAGCTGCACGCGAACCAGGGCTACGTTTCCCTACCCCGCCCGAACAAATTTACCAGTCAAGACTTATCGGTTGCCTCGATAAACTCAAAAGAATCGCTGCTCCGTTTAAGATCGATGGCGCATTCCGGCAGTTTTTCAGTTTTCTGGCTGCTGATGACAAGGAACTCAGCAAAGTGATCAAAGGCAAGTACCAGGCTTTCACAACCCAAAAAGAAACGCCGTTTAGCCGCCCATTGCCAGGATCTCAAATGGGAACGTCACTTTCTAACAACCCAGACAATGCGGCACAACCTACTGTAAATGCCCAATCGGTGCCCAATAGCAACCCCAGCCCGTTCGCTACCCTCGATTGCCTCCGGCCGGGTATAACAGTCCCCTTAAACACCAACAAGCCTCCATTTCCCGAATCGACCGCGAAGAAATATCGCCGCATAATTTTTGAGACAGGGTTGAATACAGGGCAACATGTTGACATTGACGGCCGTACAATGGAGAAGAACTTCGCGATCTACAACCTGTTTCAATTCCACCTCGCCCCCGAGGACCGCGTGTTCTACAACAACGAACGAGATTATGAAAAAACGTTCGATCAAGCCGCCGTGGACAAAAAGATAGAGGCGTATTTTAGTTGATGAAACTTTTATCAGGCAACGGCCTAATGCACAGATAAAATTGCACATTAAAAATGCAATATTGTTTCAATGTAAAATACGATATATGAGGGACTGGGCCCAAATATCTGTAGTTTACGTTTACGACAGCAGTTCATTAATACCCAAAAACAAAATGCATCGAACCGATGGATAACTGTGGGCAAAATCAGACATAGGTTGCATCAGTCCCCTGAAAAAGGTAATTTGCTGCTGGTTACATCAAAAGAAGCATTTAAATGATATCGGAGAACCAGTTTGCGGAAATTGTAGAGCTAATTAGCCAAAGTCGTGCAAGGGCGTACCACGCAGTAAATAGAGAGCTAATCGACCTCTATTGGAATATTGGCGCTTATATTAGCCAGCGCATCGCTAGTGAGGGATGGGGTAAAGGAACGGTGGTGCAGTTGGCCGCATTTATTCAAAAACACGGGTTGGGTGTCTCTGGATTTTCCGACAAGAATCTGTGGCGTATGAAGCAGTTTTATGAAGCCTACAAAGATTCGCCAAATCTCTCAGCGCTGCTGAGAGATTTAAACTGGACAAACAACCTCACTATTTTAAGTCGCAGCAAAACAATTGAAGAAAACGAGTTCTATTTAAGGTTGTGCTTAAAGGAAAAATTCACCTCCCGTGAACTGGAGCGACAAATAAATACATCGGTTTATGAACGTTATATGCTCAATAACGCAAAACCCTCAGCAGCGCAGAGAGTTTTGAAACCCGAAGCAAACATGATATTTAAGGATATTTATGCCCTGGATTTTCTTGGCTTGCCCGAAGATCACACAGAAAAGGAACTACGAAAAGGCTTGGTTACAAAAATGAAGCAATTCATTCTTGAACTGGGCAAAGATTTCCTGTTCATGGGAGAAGAATACAGGGTTCAGGTTGGAAACAGCGATTTCTTTATTGACCTTTTGTTCTACCACCGTGAACTAGCCTGTCTCGTGCCGTTTGAACTGAAATCAACAGATTTCAGCCCCGAGCACTTGGGAAAACTCAATTTTTACCTTGAAGCACTCGACAGAGATATAAAAAAGGACCGGGAAAACCCCAGCATTGGGATTCTATTGTGCAAAAACAAAGATGCAGAAGTTGTGGAATATGCAATGAGCCGCTACATGTCGCCAACACTGGTAAGCGAGTACACTACAGCGCTACCTGACAAAAAAATCTTACAAAAGAAGCTGCATGAACTATATGAACTGTTGGAAAGCAGAGAAGAAGAAAAACAAACTACCAGCTAGTCAGCACAACAGCTAATTAAATCTTTGCATCACCACACCATCAGCTAATTTGCTAATCAGCACATCAGCTAATTAAATCTGCTACTTCCCCCGCTGTATCAACACCACCGAAGATTTCCCTTTCGCATTGTAGGCCAGCAGGTTATAATAAATAGATCCATCAGACAGCGTAAGATTTGCCGTATTGGGAGGCTGAAAACCTTCATCATCGGCGATAATAGAAAGTGTATGCATTTCCTTATCCTTTAAGGGAATTACCAGGCGCTTTTTTTCTTTTTGGATCACATATCGGTTCAAAACCTGCTTATCGTCCAGCGAAATGGTAACCCGGTCGCCATCAAAAGTCCCGCCGTCCCAAACTTCTACCACAATGCTGTCCGCATGCCAGTTATAGTTCTTTTCTACCCCGGCCGTTATCTTTTCCTGCTTGGCCACCACTTCTGTTGCCACCTTGTCGGCTGCAGGTTGTTCTGGCTCCTTGGGTTTGGGTCCGCCCATTGTCACCACTTCATCATATTTATCGTGGCTGGAAAACAGGTTACTGATCTCTTCATTGCTGCCAAACGTCACTATGCCGGGCGTGCAGGCAGTATTATCAGCCTCCTGCGATGTCGCCGGGCCTGTCAGCTTACCTTGCTTGAATTCCAGAGAGGCATGAAGCAAACACATGAAGGCTTGTGTATGAACGTCGTGCGACGAGATTATCTCAGTTTCCTTGAATGTCAGCTTTTTCCTTTGCTTATCCACCCGTCCCCTTATAATTACCTTTGTTTCATCGGGTTCAGCATAGGTAAATGCATATCCCTTCAATATATCATTAGAGTCAGTAGCTACAATTTTATACGGAAACTGTTCCCCCGTTTGCATGGTGAGCGTACCTGTAAGCGTGATCAATGCCGTTTGCCCGGTCGCATATCCTGCTATCAGGCATAACAGTGAAATAAAATAATAGCGCATATCTGCGGCAATAATAGGATATTTTCCTGTTTCTAAAATCCTAAACAATAACTTTGCCCCGTGGCAAGTAGTTTCTCAAAACAGGTAATATATAATAAGAAGGCACTTTTAGCCATCGTAGTTCCTCAGTTACATAAAGACGGGATGCATTACGAGATCAACATTCAGGGCTATCCGCGCTTTTACATGGCCTGGTCTCCACTGGGACGGTACGATATTTTAGACACCGATCTCAATATCCCTTACGACCTTGTACTTAGTGTAAGTGACGTCATAGAGCAGAACATTAAGAGGAAACAACGGTGACATACATATTTAATAACAAATATGCTGCTTGAAATCAAAATCCTCTTATCTTTGCACTCCTTAAAATAACACGGAGGCTGTAGCTCAGTTGGTTAGAGCATCAGATTGTGGTTCTGAGGGTCGAGGGTTCGAAACCCTTCAGCCTCCCCAGCAAATAGAAAAGTGCCCTTACAGGCACTTTTTTTAATTAGATACACCCATGTGGGGTTCTGGCAAAATAAATTTCGCAAGTGTTTAAGTTATTTTGCCAGCGTTCCTTAATTTGTATCTTTACATCTTTATTGTCTTATTATTAAAATCATAGAAAATGAGTTTAGAAATTACCGGAAAGCTGCTCTTAAAGTATGACACCCAACAGGTGAGCGAAAAATTCAAAAAGCGTGAATTCGTTCTTGAACTTGCTGAAGAAATAAATGGAAATATTTACACCAACTACGCCAAAATGCAGTTAGTGCAAACTAAGTGCGAAATTATTGACCGCTTTAACCCCGGAGATGTAGTAAAGGTATCTTTCAACATAAAGGGAACCAGGTACGAAAAGGACGGAAAAGTTAACTACTTCAGCAACCTCGATGCATGGAGAGTAGAAGCCGCCAATGCTGCCGCACCTGCCAATAATAACCAGGGCAATTATGGCAACAGCCAGCCAGCTCCTGCTTACAATAACAGCAACAACAATTTCAATAACAATAGCGGAGGCAATAACTACAACCAGGCACCTAATACCAATACAGCGCCCGATGCAGTTGATGACCTGCCATTTTAGTATTTACTCTTAATCAATCTCCATTCATGCATTGCCAGTCGCGTGTCATCACGGCACTATGTCTTTCTCTGTTGTTCTTTTGTGCTTGTAACAAAGTACCTGACCACAGACGCTACATCCCGAAGGATGCTGCACTCGTAGCAGGTATTAACCTGAAGTCACTGGGCAAAACTATTGCCTGGAATATGATCACAGGCAGCAAGCTCTTCAAGGAAATGCAGAAAAGAGTGCCTCAGAAAAATGGCAACGACATCATGAGTGGCATTGACAAGGCCGGAATAGATGCTCTGAATTCCTTCTATGTATATCTGAAAACAGATGCACGTTACAAGGGAGGCATCAACGTTACCGGGCTCGTTCCGTTAAGTGACGCATCGGAATGGGAGACTTTTGTAAAAAAGAATTTCCCGCAGGCCGAGATCAAACAACAGAAGGAAATTAAGACGGCATCGCTGGGCAACGACATGTATGTTGGCTGGAACAAGAACCTGCTTATAGTAATGAATATGCTATCGGCAAATGGTGGTGCGCCAGCCGACATGTCCGTTGAAATGGAAAGCGCCTTTAATATTGCTAGTGACAATTCCATCAATTCAAACAAAAACTTTGAAACGCTGGAAAATTACGGCCATGACCTTACCATGTGGATCAACTATGAGCAGATCATGAACCAGTATGTAAAGGATGGCAACAGCATGGGTGGGCTTTCATTGGCGCCTTCTATCTGGAAAGAAACAGCCTTTGCCTGTGGGTTCGACTTTAAGAAGGGAAAAATAACCGGTGATCTTACCTGGTATTCTTCCAATGAAATGAATGAGGTATACAAACAGTTCGGGGCTGCCAATGCAAGTAAGGATATGGTAGAACGCCTGCCTGCAAAAGATCTCGATGTAATGTTTGCCATACACCTTTCACCCAAAGCAATCAGGAGCGTGCTCGATAAGACCAACATGCTTGGCCTCGTTAACGCAGGGCTTTCTTCAACCGGAATGGATGTAGATAAGCTCCTCGATGCATTTACCGGCGATATGGCATTTACCATGAATAGCCTGAGTGTTAAAAATGCCCCGGGTCAGGGACAGATGATCACCTACCAGGATCAGAAAACAGACGTAAACATCTGTTACATACTGAAAATAAACAAAAAGGAAAACTTCAATGCGATCCTTGACATTGCAAAACAAACTGGCAGCCTGATGCCAAATGGTAACGGATTTGTAATTCCGCTTACAGCAAAAGATTCTCTTTATTTCCTGCTAAACGACCAGTATGCAGTTGCATCTAACCGTTCATTCATGGCAAACGAAGTGCTGAAGGGCGAAAATAAAGATAACCGGGTTTCAGGTGATTTGCTTTCAAAAGTGTCGGGGCATCCGTTTGCCATGTATTTCGATCTCCGTCAGGCGTTCAAAAATATCGATCTCGGCACAACGCTTAGCCCTTCTGATTCAGTGATATATAACGAAAGTAAAAACTTGCTGACATCACTCTCGCTTACCGGCGGCGATTATAAAAATAACGCGATGGAAGCCCATGTGGAGGTTAACTTCGCTAATACTGAAGAGAGCAGCATTTTTGCCCTGCTCGATTTTGGAATGAAAATAAGTGATGCTGTAGAAAAATCTGCAAAAAATACACCTATGCAACCAAACCAAACCAGCGCTTTCTAGTGTCTTATAGTATGGAAACAGTTGCAATAAATATTTTTTGCTCCATTTTGTTACCTTTGATTAGCTTTATTCCCAAATCCCAAAAAAATTAGAAACCAATGAAAAGATTAACCGGGGTATTTTCAAAAGCAATTCTGGCGCTCGCTATCGCGTCATCTTTCGTCGGATGTACCAAAAAATCCAACACTATCAATAACGGCCAGGTGTTGCAAACTCCCTACTTTTTGTATTTCACCGATACTTCCGGGGCATTATATAATTCATCTGACGGCAAAACAACAAAGGTTATTTTCCCTTCAGATGGTTACCCAACCCGCGCTATTATTACGGATGGGGAAAACATAATAATGGCGAAACCTAGTATGTACGTTAGTACAAATAATGGTACCAACTTCAATTACAGTTATGTAAATTCCGATGTGGCAACCGTTAATTATACCGATGTTAACGGAAAAAATATTGATCTCAACCAGAGTATGTTGATCAATATCCCTTCATGGGCACATTCCTATGTAGCATCGAGGCACCCCGGAACATTCTTCGGCATAGCCTGGAATGCTGATGGTGGAAAGCTCAACAAGTGGTTTGATGAAGATTACTACGATACATTGCAGGTAACCTGGCCGCATGCAACAGTAACCAGTTTCACCTATCTGAAGAGTGGGGTTTTGGTTGCCATGGATGCTACCTGGACCGGCAGCTATCAGCAGCGCGTATTTTCCAGGGCAGGACTTCAAGCGCGTTGGATAGACGCTTTCTCTTCAGGGCTTCCAGCACCTCCGGCAACAGCTGGTGCCAATAATGGTGCATGGTTGTCGCTCGGCCACTTAAACGATCAGCTTATAGCTATTGACGCTATTGGCAATAGCGCTACAACTGCCTTTTATAGTAATGACAAGGGGACAACGTGGGCGCCATTCTCTGGTCTGCCTCCCTTTACCCCGCTACTTTGTATCTGTAGCCCATTCGAGGAATTGTGCCTCGTTGGTACCGACAAAAAGGGCCTTTACTTCATGAATACCAACACCGGCGTATTCCAGCAGGTAACCAATGGCTTGCCTCCTAACCTTTCAGTAAGGGGCATTACCTACAAACAAAATATATATAAGAACGAAACAACTCAGAAATTCGTGTATATCTCCACCAATCAGGGTATCTTCCAGAGCACCGACCTCGGTATGAGCTGGGTTAAGACAATACCCGGAAATTACGTGAATATCTATTAATCTTCCTCTTCTGTTTCCTCACTGAGGAAACCACCTAGGTCGCGCCGCTGTTTCTTAGTGGGGCGACCTGTTTTACTTATACGCTTACCCGTATAAAAGCCCGATGAAAGCTGCTTGGGAGGTAGCTTATCTTCATCGGTCGAAAGATCAACATAGTTTTTTATTGCTTCCTCAAAGGCTACCCTGTTGTTCAATATGCCGGTAACTTCTATTGTCCACTTACGGGCAGGGGTTTTAATATCATAACGGTCACCAAGTGCAACTATCCTGGCGGGTTTGATATTAGTGCTGTTCCACTTCACCTTCCCTTCATCAATTGCCGCAGTTGCCAGTGATCTGGTCTTAAAAATCCTTATCGCCCATAAATACTTATCCAGCCTTACTTTTTCCATTACTTATGCTTGAGTCTGTTACACAACGATATCAATTGTGCCATAAAATTACCACAAACTAACAAACCTTATAACTAATTCACGCCGGTCTTCAATGCCCCGGCTCGCAGCCTGCCTTTACTCTGGATCATTTCAATAATATATTGAACAACAGGCATTCTGTTTATTCTAAAAAAATATATTCAATTGTTTATAGAAAAACTTAAAGTTTAATTTTTAGCTTTGAGAAACACCAAATCCTAATGTGCAATTACTCCTGACCACAGGTCCCGGATGCATGGCAAGAGGCAACTAACGCCCCTTATCTGTTGCTCCGGAAATTGTTTTGTGTTGGATCCTGACAGCGCATCTTTCAGCGAAAAATATCCCCTTTTGTAATGATCAAATTATTTATCCAAACCTAAAAATGCATTACCATTATGTTTAATTACGAATTATTCAAAACAGAAACAGAGATCAATGATGGCAACTTTGGCGATGCGTTACAGCAAGCGCTGGAGATAGAAATTGCAACCATTCCTGTTTATCTGTTCACTTATTATTCCATCAACCGCTCTCCCAACCAGACTGCCATAAGCAGTGCACTGATCACTTCATTTATGGCTGGGGGTATGGGCATGGAAGAGGCAAAAACAAAGGCTTTGGAAATGTCGGCAGAAGTGATGGTTTTCGCCAATAAGGCAGGGGCGCTTATTATGAGCGTTGCCGTTGAAGAAATGTTGCACATGGCCATTGCTGCTAATATTAAGCAGGCATATACAGAGGAAGGACCGCAAATAATTGGCAGGTCTCCTTCTTCCTGGCCGGCATACCTGCCCGGCCATGACCCCAAGTTCCCTATCGACAGGCGCCCACTTAGCCATGACCAGCTGATGACCTTCCTTAAAATAGAAAGTCCAAAACCATTCGCTGAGAAAAACCTGAAGACCACGGTCATTGAATACAAAACCATTGGTTTGTTCTACGAAATGGTAAAGGCATACCTAACTGCCGCTCAACCGCCTTGTGACGGAGACAAACCCCAGTTGCTTAAGGGAAATGGCTACTATGCCCCTAATAATATCGACACACTGTTTTATAATAAGGAACACAAACCCAATTTCGTTAACGCTGAAGACAGCGGCGACCTGGTTCATATAAAAAATGCCAAAACAGCCTGTGATGCTATAGACATTATCATTGAGCAGGGCGAAGGTAATAATGCACCTGGATTTGACGAGCACGGGCAGGTAAACTGCGCAGTATATGACGGCGATTTCGATGATAAGTCAAAATCGGAAGTATCGCATTTTGAAAAATTCTCGAGGGTATATTGCCAGTTGCGCCGCCTGACAGAGCAATTTGAGCAAGCCGGAATAGATGAGGCTACCTTTCAAAGCTTCTTTATTCGCAATTTCAAAAAGAACCCGTCAACCTCGGAATACCCTGCCAACCTGCAGGCATTGTCTACGTTGATTGATGGTGTCTATTCTTACATTTTCGTGATGATCGAAAACTGCTACAGGAAAACAGAACACACTCAGTATGAAATTTTCATGATGGGTGTTCACAAATCTATGATCTTCATTCTCGATTGGTTGTGCGGTACCATCAATGGCTACACCTATACGGACGCAAAAACAGGAGTAACATATACCTGCGCTGCAACGTTTCAGGACTATCAGTTCGGCCTGATGAGCAGCCCGAAATCACAGTTGCTGGCTCTTTTTGCTAATGCACTTACCTACTATCCATCGCTTTCCTATATGCAGGTTCGTTTCGATTCCCTGCCCGATGTATCATTATAGTGCATCAGCATCTGAAGAAAGATTATCGGTAAATTCGTAAATAAATCAGACAAAAAAACTATTCCAAAATGGCAATTATACAATATTCAGCAAGTCAGGCTGGTTGCGGCGGCGGCCCTGCCGGCTCTATTCCGCCAAATGTGCCCAACCCAAACCCACCAGTAGAATTACACGTGTGCATGGGGCTTAATGCCTGCCAGGGGCATGACCGTTTTGGCACCAATAATTGTGCCGGCACGGGCTATTGTGCAACAGCCGAATTTCATGTGTGCCACACACTCAACAATTGCAGGAGCCAGGGCGGCTGCGGCCTTTTTGGCACAGCTGAAGAGCAAGATAAGCCGGGCGCCAATGACTGCTCGGGACAAGGCAGTTGCGCCGTACCTATTCAGGCAGAACGGTTCTCTACTATGGGCGAGAATGCGGGCCGGAGCACATGGCTGGCAGCGCGCAAACTGTTTGAAGAACGGATGACCAAAGCTGCCAGGAGATCGATTGGCAGCGCACCAATGCCTTGCGGCCCAACAACTGCATGGCTCAATGCGCAACCCGGTGGATTCGGGTCATGTGGCAGCAGTGGTAGCAAAATATGTTCCTTCGGGTTTAACGATAAAACTACCAATAGCCAGGAACTTTGTGAAGGTGGAAAAATAAGTGAAGAATGGGCAGTAGAGCTCAGGCCTGCGAAACACCACAAGAAATGACAAGTGAACAATGTAAGGAACATATAAACTTACTGCGCAATCCGGGGCTTGGCCTGGGGTTGCGCAGTAAGCATTTTAATTACATCCTGGAGCACAATCCTGCTGTTGATTGGTTTGAGGTGATCTCTGAGAATTTTATGGATTCCGGGGGGCGCCCGCGGCACGTACTTCGGCAGATTGCCGACCGTTACCCTATTGTGATGCATGGGGTGTCAATGTCCATTGGCAGTACTGACCCACTGAATATGACGTACCTGGAGCGACTTAAGACACTGGCAAAGGAGATGAGGCCGTTATGGGTCAGTGACCATTTATGTTGGACCGGAATTAACGGGCTTAATTCACATGACCTGCTTCCGGTTGTGCTCAACGAAGAATCGCTGAAGCATATTTGCAACAGGATTAAGA